>CANQWY010000027.1 GCA_947627675.1 uncultured Bacilli bacterium | reverse complement strand
TTTATTTTATCTTCATAACTCAATTTGCTCATACAAAAAACTCGTTTCCTATGTCCAAGAAACGGGGTTCAGTTCATTTATCTTGACCCTTGCTTTTTAGATTTCATCATTTACAATACTCCTACAAACAAAGTTCACCTTTGTTTGTTATCTATATTATAAATCGGTATCATTTTAACTAATGATTAACATAAAAATGGGCAAAATTATACTTAAATCAAAAAAAGATATACACAGATGCATACCTAAACGCTAATTCAAAAAATCTTAATTTATTTATGTTTTTATTATAAGTACATAACAAGGCTCATATTCCAATTGTAGTAAATAGGTAGTAAATTAACTTTTAAATATTATAAATATGCTTGTAAATTAAGCGTTTCTAGTTTTAATTAGAACTTTTATTTAAAAGTCCTTCGGCTTATTGCTAACATTTTATTACTCCTTACCTTATTGGTAATAGCAATAAAAATATGAAACTCAATCAGCATTGATATAGTGTCAAGTCTAAATTCTTATAGGCGACATTCACTTGCGACTCAAATATTTCTCTTTTTTATTTTATGCAGGTTACCTTGACATATTCATAATAACATAAAAAGAACTTTTTGCAAGTTCTCTATTTTAACTCGAATTTTCCGAGTTTCCTATCAATTTGGTGCCTAAGGCCGGACTTGAACCGGCACGAGGTATGAATCTCGCAGGATTTTAAGTCCTGTGCGTCTACCAATTCCGCCACTCAGGCAAATGGTGACCCGCTGGAGATTCGAACTCCAGACCCTTTGATTAAAAGTCAAATGCTCTACCGACTGAGCTAGCGGATCAAATATATATGGCTGCCTCGGCTAGATTCGAACTAGCGCATGTCAGAGTCAAAGTCTGATGCCTTACCACTTGGCTACGAGGCAATCAGTGGTGGAGAGAGATGGATTCGAACCATCGAACCCGAAGGAACAGATTTACAGTCTGTCGCGTTTAGCCACTTCGCTACCTCTCCAAAAAAATGGTGCCGAAACCAGGACTTGAACCCGGAACCTACTGATTACAAATCAGTTGCTCTACCAATTGAGCTATTTCGGCAAATATGGTGGGCGATATAGGACTCGAACCTATGACCCCCTGCTTGTAAGGCAGGTGCTCTAACCAACTGAGCTAATCGCCCAAAATCAATCGAATTACGTTTTAAATATATCAGTTTATTTATTAATTGTCAACATTTTTAACAATATTTTTATTTTTTTTTGAAACTATATAATATTTTTATTTTAAATTAACATTTTTTGTTACTAATTCATCTTTCTTTTTGATAATCCAATCATTTAGTTTTTCTTTTAGGGTCAAAAAACCCAAAGAAGTTTCTTCTATATTATTCTTAACTTTTTTGTTTATTCTATAATCAAAATTTTTAATACTTAATTTTAAATGATTAGATTCTTCATCAACATATAACACTTTTACTCTTATTTTTTCATCTAAATTTGCATAATCACATACATTTTTTACATATTTATCGCTAATTTCAGATATATGTATTAGCCCACTATAACTATCGTCCAAACTAACAAAAATCCCATAATTTTCTATTCCTGTTACTGTACCAATTACAATATCATTCTTAACATATTTTGCCATATCTTCACCCACTCTTTATTATTATAACATATTTTCTTTATACTATAAATATTTTTATTTTAAGTAGATCTGACATTTATAATATTTTATTCAAATATTCATTTTTTGCATTTTATGTTATAATATATTTGGTGATTTTTATGGATAATAAAGAAATTATTAAAAGAATTAAAGAGCAGATAAACAAAATCCAACCATTCTTAGCAAGTGAAGGTGGTATGGTTGAATTTGTTAAGTTTGAAAATGGCATTGCTTATGTGCAACTTGGTGGAGCGTGCAGTGAATGTACTTTAATAGACGTCACTTTAAAAGATGTAATTGAAGAAATAATTATGGGAGAAGTGCCTGAAGTAAAAGAAGTAAAAAGAATATAAAAAGATGTCCTATATCCAGTCTATGCTGGGTATTTTATTTTTTTGATTTATAAATTTATATATCATATTTAAGTAATTTTCATATTCTTTTTGCCTTTTAATGATTTTTAATATTTCTTTTTCTTCACTATTTTCATTTATAATTTTCTCGTATTCATCAAAATAAAACGATGGATATAACATCCTTCCAAACAATAATCTATATCCATATTCACTTAGAGTAAGACTAGTAAATATATCATTTAGTATATTAATATCATACATATCTTTTAGAAAAATAATTTTTAAATATTCGCTAACTTCTCTAGATGGATGATCTATTATCAAATCTAAAGGATTATAAAAAGAAAATCTAGTACTATCTTTAATTCTTCTATGACATATAATTAAGTCATCTAAATAACTTTTTTTTTGACTTAAATTAGTACTATTTATATATGCAATAGCATTTTCGGCCATTCCTATATAATAATCAAGTGTACTATCTAATAACTCATATTTATTATTAAAATGTATTCTTTGATATTCAATATAATCAATTTTTTTTTCTAACAAATTAACCCAATCATTTCTTAGCAAAATACTATTGTTTCTTGTTAAAGTTACTCTATCATTTAAAAGATCTGATTTAGATATATCATTTTGAACATTACTAAGTTTTAGAAGCACATATGGTTTATTATTTAAAATAGTAATTGGGGATTTTGTCTTATTTAATATTATTTTATGATATCTTATTAGATTATTACTTAATAAATATATAGCGTTTATTTCATTAACGTTTCTAATAGTTGGCATAAAAAGATAAATATTATTATTATAGTCTATATAGTAATATTTATCTTTTTCATGAACAGTTATATTTAAAAAATCATAATAGTATTCTAAAAAATTTTTCATACTGTTCACCTCTAATTTATTCTATGATAATAAAAAAGATATATACTAATATAATTAATATATATCTATATAGCTTTTCTTATATAGTCTTCTTCATTATCTTCAAACATCTTCATTGCATCTATTATGGAATTAGTTTGTACTTTTGCAGCATTCGTTGCTATTTGAACTTCTTCAGTAGACCTTTCGTTTTCTTTAGCCTTTTTAATAGTTTCAGCTGTTTTTTTGTCGGTTGCTTCTATATATTTAGTTAATCTATTCATTAATTCTTTTTGCTTTTCTAAAGTAGCATTTTGTTTTTTTTCAGCATTTTTCTTTTCATCAACTGTTTCTTCTAAATATTTTTCTGCTTCTATTTGCTTTTCATGACTATCTCTTGCAGCTTTTATTAAATCGTCAATTGAAGTTGGAAGTTTGATATCTTCTTCATAACTAGTAATTTCTGAATTTGCTCTATCTTCTAAAGGTGTCTCATGTCTTATTTGACTAGCAGAAGGTAAAGGTTTTACCCTTTCAGGAATTTTACTACTACTATTTAAGAAATTTTCTAAATCACTAACTTTCTTATTTAAGTCTTTATCATCTGGAACAATATCAATTCCATTATTAACTCTTTCTTCATTATTTTTCCTATAATAATCTGTTACAACTACTGCTGGTAATTCTTTTTGTGGTTCTTGCTTTTGAACTTTGGCATTTATTTCTGACATAGCCACATCACATGTTTCTCTTAAGCTTTTTATCATGCTAGGAATTAATCTTAATGGTTTTGAACCTTCTAAAACTGCCTTTTTTTCTGATTCTAATACTGTAATAATTTCATTTATTTTATTGATCTTTTCTTGAATTTTAACATTTAGGCCCTGTTTTATCATATATGGACTTTTAGAATAAAGTTCTTTTTTATTTTCTAAATTTTGTACAGTATAATTATATCTTTCTACTTCTTCATTTATTGACTTAATTGCATGTTTTCTTACCAAGTTAAAAGATCTAGCAGTTAACTGTATTCCTTTTTTACCATATCTTTTGGCTTTCTTTAGTTTTCTATAATCCTTCATGCTTATTATATCGCTCATATTAACCTCCTATTAATCTTCTTTTGAAAGTTCTCTTAGGACATCTTTAATTCTACTCCACTCATTATCACTATCAATTCCTAATAATTTAGGAGTATCACCTTCATGTTCTATATTTGAAACATATACTGTTACATTGCCATTATCATCTTTTTCATTCTTTGTATATACGACATATTCTTTTTTATTGTCTTTAAATTCAAATGCTAAAATAACTTCAACTTCTTCTATACTTCCATCTTCATTTACAATTGACATTACATTCTTTTCTTCTTTTTTTTCTTCCATTTTATCTTCTCCCTTGCTATTATATAAATTTATTTTATCATATTTTAGAAGATTTGCAATAGTACTTTATATTTTTTTTAATAAAAAATATTTTGCTTTATAACTACAATATTCTTTGATGTAAGTATCTACAGTTTTAATATCATTTATACTATTAAATATTTTATTGTTTGCATCACAAAATCCTTTTAATCTAAGTTTATCATAAGAATAATCTCCTAAAATATAATCATATTGTTCAAAATAATCTGTATAAAGATTATTTATTTCATCAATATTAAAACAAGAGTCTATATTTCTTATTATTTCATAGTTATTACTACCTATTTTTATATTATTAATTTCTTCTTTATCTATTTTTTTATTTTTTTCTTCATTTATACCAGTAGTTTTCATATCATCACCTATTATATTATATCAATTATTCATCTAATGGTAAAGAATAGATTCCAGATAACTTTTCTATGCTTTCATTATAATAATTAGGAATCTTTCCTTGAATTACTTTCATTGCAATTGGAATATTTTTAATTATTGTAATGTCTTTTGTCAAAACAGGAACTGTTATTCTTTCTGTTAATTTAACTTCAACATTAACTTCTAAATAAGCATTGTTAATACCATAGTTTTTAATATTTGTTTTAATAGATGTCAAAACTTCACCAATAAATGACAGCTTTACAGGGATACTAGGACCTATATTGGCAAGAAGAACATCATCACTTATTAGACTTCCACCCTTTATCTCACACACTATCCCGTTTCTAATATGAGGAAAAGACTTCCCTTTTATACTATTTCCAAGTGAAAAATCAGCAGTTTTACCTTCTTCCAGTTTTAAAATATTATCTTGAACTTTCTTTGATACTTCTTTTAATAAATCATTTACATTTTTAGTATTAAAATCAATCATTTGAATTTCATCTTTATCATTTTTAGTAATTGAAAACAAACTATTATCTAAATCCTTATTATCAACTATTTCATTTACTGCATCATTAGTAATTACTGTTGCAACTCTTTTTGCTTCCGTTGTTGAATATTTCAAAATATTTGGGTTTATTTTTTTACTAATGTTATTAATATTTAAATAACTTAATATTATTGTTATAACTATTAAAAAAATAGTCAAATTTCTTTTTTTCATTTTAGATTTACTAATATTACATCCTCACCTATTTTTTTTATATCACTCCAAGATATTTCAACTTCACTATCTTTATTTAAAAATGAGAACATATTCCCTTTTCCTTCTATAATTAGGGATTTTATATTTCCATTTTCTTCATTGACTTTAACATCTATAATATTTCCAATATTTCTTCCATCATTTATATTAACTAAATTTTTACTCTGTAAATCTGACAATCGCATATAATCACCTATTTTATAATATATAAAAAGAAGCTTAAATATGCTTCTTGATTTATTATTATCTTTATTTTAATACTTTTCTTAATTGTTTTATAGCCGATTTTTCAAGTCTAGATACTTGAGCTTGGCTAATCATTAATTCATCGGCTATTTCCATTTGAGTCTTTCCTATTATAAACCGTTGATCTAATATAAATTTTTCTCTTGCATCTAAATTATTTATGGCATCATCTACAGACATTCTAACGTCAAGTTCCTTATTACTCTCTTTTTTGTCTTCAATTTGGTCATATAAATATATTGTATCGCCGCCATCATTATAAATTGATGAAAAAATGCTAACTGGATCTTTTAACGATTCAAGAGCCATCACTACATCATAACTATTAGCCCCTAATATTTGAGCAATCTCTTCATAATTTGGTAATTTATTATATGTGGATATATATTCTTCCTGTACTTTTAAAGCTTTATAAGCTAAATCTTTTAAAGATCTACTTATTCTAAGACTATTATTATCTCTTATATATCTTTTTATTTCACCAATTATCATTGGTACTGCATAAGTGGAAAATTTCACTTCATATGATAAATCAAAGTTATCAATTGATTTCATAAGACCTATACAACCAACTTGAAATAAATCATCTATATTACCTTTACCAGCAAATCTTTTTAAAATTGATAATACTAACTTTAAATTACCATTTGCAATTTGCTCTCTTGCACCCTTATCTCCATTTTTCATTTTTTTAAATAATTCTTCCATTGCACTTTGAGATAAAACCTCTAAATTATTTGTATTTACTCCACTTATTTCTACCTTATTTAACTCCATATAAATCACCCTTTCACTTTTATATAGGTTAAAAAGTAAAAGAATTATTCATATTATTAGCATTTTTGATCTTGTTCACAGATAGATAAAGATAATTTGTCAAAATAATTAATTAATATGTCATGTAATTTTTCTTTTTGATCACTGCTCAATTTTTTATATGGATCTTTTTGATCTTCTACTGTTCCAATATGAATGCCTATTATTTTACCTGATCTCACAAATACGACTGTCGGAAAATATAATCTCTTAATATCTTTATTATTTAAGCCTTCATATTCACCTAAATAATCATTTAATAATTCTACTATTTTATAATACTCAGATGTCCCCTCTTTGTCTATTACTATATTACCATTATCATCTAAATGCTTAATATCTCTTATTTTTAAAGCATTATAATAATTTATTGTCATTCCATATTCTTCATTAATTTTTAATAGTTCAGGCACTAAGTTTCTACACCATGGACATTCAGGAAATCCAAAGTAAATAATAGATGTCCCTTTTTGTAATTTTTTTATTACCTCTTTCGCAGTTATATATTTAATATTATTTTGTTTATTTATTTCTACATTAATTATTTTTTTATCATTTGAATTAGTTTTATTTAATTTTTCATATTCATTTTTAAATTTCTTTTCATCCTTAGTTATCTTTATATTTTCATCATTTAATCTTATAAAAACTACTGTTATTAGCAATATTGTAAGTATTAGAACTATTATTTTAAAAATTTTATTTTTATTTTTCATAAATATTACCTCTTTATATAATCAATTATCTTCTTTTAATATAGTTTTAAATTGCTTAGGAAGTGGTGAATTATATGTATATGTTCTTTTATCTAGAGGATTATAAATAGTCAAAGAAATAGCATGCAAGTATAATCTTTTCTGATTATCTTTATTTCCATATATACTATCTCCTAGTATTGGATTTTTTATATTTGCAAGTTGCACTCTAATCTGATGTTTTCTTCCTGTTTTTATTGTTATTTCTAATTTTGTATATTTTTTTGTAGTTTCTAATACTTTGTAATTAGTAATAGCCTCTTTACCATCTTGTTCTATATACACTAAATGAGTTTTTGTTTCCTTTAAATTATTTATAAGTTTTCCATCTGGACTTTTTAATTTGCCATGAACTATTGCTATATAATTTCTTTTTGTTTTATTATTCCAATCTTTTTGATACATATTTTTTATATTCTCATTTTTAGCAAGAAGTAATACACCACTAGTATCTTTATCTAGGCGATGAACTATAAACACTTTAGCTTTCTTATTTTTTTGTTTTAAATATTTTGATACTAAGTGATAAACAGTTTTTTCTTTTTCCTTATTATTTGCAATAGTTAACATATTACATGGCTTATCTACAACTATTATATTATTATCCTCATAAAGTATTGGAAAAGGTAAATTACTTTTCTTTGTATAAATATTTATTGAAGAGTTTTCTTTTAATGGATAATTAAATTTAGTTGTTTTTACTCCATCAACATAAATACAACCAAATTTAAGATATTCTTTTATCTTTTTTTTTGGCATATCTAAATTATTTAATAAATATTCTAATAAAGTCGCTTTATTTTTTACTTTTATTTTCATATTTTCACCTAGTTATATCATTTAAAAATTTCTAATAACATTTTTTCTACACCTTTATTGTTATTTGACAAAGTTATTTTTTTAGCAATTTTTTTAATTTCTTTTTTTGCATTTTCCATGCCAATCCCATAACTAACATTTTTTATTAATTCTATATCACTATAACTTTCACCAAATGCTACTATTTCATCTTTTGTTATTTTTTCTATCTCGGCAATTTTCATTAATCCATTATATTTGGAATTTTTATATGAAGTTATTTCTATTAAATAATCTTTATTTTCGTATTCATTTAAATTTAAGTTTATTTCAAATTCCATTTTCTTTATTTCTTTTACTATTTCTTTGCTTTGTTTAATAGTTTTAGTATGAATTTCTATCTTATAAACCTTATTGTTTTTTAAAAAATCATTTAAATCTCTAATTATTATTTCATTATCATTTTTAATATTCTTATTTAATAGACATTTAGAGTGATCTGTTGATAAATATATTTTTAATTCTTTATAATTGTCTATTATTTTTTTTATATACTCTTTTTTTATAGCTTTTTCATAAATAACTTTTTCTCGCAAAACATCATAAATATAACTACCATTAAGTGATATTATATAATCTATAAAATTAACATCTTTTATATATTCTTTTATAAAATTAACTCCTCTTCCAGTAGCAATAACAAACTTACAATTTTTTCTTCTTATTTCATCTATTGTGAGCACAGTTGATATAGGTATTGCCAAATCATCATCTATTAATGTTTTATCAAAATTACAAACTACTAATTTATACATTTTTTCACCTACATATATTAAGATTATAAAAGAAAAACTTCTGTGTTAACAGAAGTTGAATTTTTTTATGGCGGAGCAGAAGGGATTTGAACCCTTGCGCCAGTTGCCCGACCTACACCCTTAGCAGGGGCGCCTCTTCAGCCTCTTGAGTACTGCTCCATTTAGAGTATTCTCTTAACGCATCCGCACATATATTATTACATAAATTTATAACATATGTCAACTAATTTACCGGCATTTTAGGATTATTTTTAAAATTAAAAAGCCTTATTAGGCTTTTATTAACAAAATGGTGACGAGTACGGAATTCGAATCCGTGAATGCTGCCGTGAAAGGGCAGTGTGTTAAGCCACTTCACCAACTCGCCATATGGCGCCTCAACTAGGACTTGAACCTAGGACCCCTTGATTAACAGTCAAGTGCTCTAACCAACTGAGCTATTGAGGCATATGGTGGACCTGACAGGACTTGAACCTGTGACCCCACGCTTATCAAGCGTGTGCTCTAACCAACTGAGCTACAAGTCCATATTATAATTTTTCTTTTATTTTAATAATGTTATCATTTTCAAGTGACAGATTTATATTAACAAATCATTATAAATAAATCAAGTCTTTTTTTAATTTTTTTCATCTATTTTAAATTTTTATCACATAATTAAAGAAAAAAAGAAAGAATTATTCACTAATTTAATATTTTTAGTAGATTTTTTAAATTTTTTTTGTTATAATTTATGTTGTCAGTCTTAGTTGTCTCCTTAGCTCAGTTGGTAGAGCAACTGACTCTTAATCAGTGGGTCTGGAGTTCGAGCCTCCAAGGGGACACCATTTTAGTAAATTAGTAATAGTAATATTATTTATTATGTGTCTATAATGAATTCATTATAGACACTTTTTTTGAGCAATAGTTTAGATCTAAATTAAAAAAATGTAAGAAACTAGTTATCTAATTTCATTACATTTTTATTTTAATTTTCCCTTCATTCCTTTAGCTCCACTTCTATATTCTGCTAAAATATTACTATCAAATGAATGAGTTTTACTATTTCTTTTTTTATAATCTTTTATCCCTATATTAATCATATCATCTAACAATTCTGTATATTTAACACCTTTAGGCTCCCATAAATAAAATGCTAAACTTCCTGGAATAGAGTTAATTTCATTTATATATACCTTTTTACTTTTATCATCTATTAGAAAATCAATTCTACAAACCCCTGAAGATCCTAGACATTTAAATGCTTTTATAGCAATTTCTTCAATTTCTTTTCTTTCTTTCTCTGTAATTTCTGCTGGTATTTTTCTAGATGCTGACAACATTCCTTTAGATGGAAACATTTTATTATAAGATTTAACTCCTATTTTCCCTTTTGTTTTAGAATTTCCAATATATTTATCCTCAAAAGTTAAAAATTTATTATTAGATATAACTTCTTCAATTTCGCTTAATTTCTGATTTTCGTAATTTCCTAATACACTAATATTAACTTCTCTTAAATTTTCAACCATTTCTTCAACTATTATTTTATTGTCATAATTAATTGCTTCTTCTATTGCCACTACTAATTCTTCTTCGTTTGCTGCTGTTTTTATTCCAACACTACTTCCCGTAGTTGCCGGTTTAACTATTAAAGGATACTTTAACTTATTAATCTTTTTTAATACTTCTTCCGAATTATTTTTATAGTCATAATCATAAAACCAAGTGAACTTAGTAATTGGTAAATTTTCACCTTCAAAAATTCTTTTCATGTAATATTTATCTTGTCCTACCACTGATGAATAAACGTTAGAGCCAACATAAGGAACACCTATCGTTTGTAAATATCCTTGTAGAGTTCCATCTTCCACATTAGTACCGTGTACTATTGGAAATATTATATCTATATCAGATATATTTTTATTTAATAATCCTCTTTTTTGCTTTAAGTAATAATAGCCATTTTCACAGCAAAGAATTACATTTTTAGCATATTTTTTTACTAAAGATAAATCGCGGTAGGAATCAATATCCCTTAGCATTTCTCCAGTATACCATTCTCTATCTTTAGTTATATATATAGGAATTATATCATATTTTTCTTGGTCAATTTTATTCATGGCTTGAATTGCAGAAATAATACTTACTTCATGTTCTACACTCTCCCCACCAAAAATTACACCTACTTTTACTTTCATTTTCTATCCTCCTTTATTCATTATATGTATCTGGTAAATCATTTTCAAATAATGCATAAACTTCTTCATTTAGATTTTGATTCTTAATACTGTTAATAAAAGTATATGCATCTCTTACATCATTATATATTATTACATTATCCAAATTAAAGTTCTTATTTTTTAATCCTCTTTTAATTGGTTCTGTTTTCTTTTTACCAACTAAAACAACATAATCAGCAACTTCGGCAATTTGTTCTCCAAAAATTTCATTTAATTGCTCTTCTTTTTCTGCAAGTTCAATCATACCAGGAGTTACTACTATTTTAATTCCAGGCATCATTCCTAATACGTCTATTGCATTTTTTGCACCGACTGGATTAGAGTTATAGGCATCATCTATCATATTAAAGTTACCAACTCTTTTTATTTCCAATCTATGTTCAACAGGCAAGACGCTTTTAACAGCTTTCTGTAAATCTTTAATATCAATATTAAATTCACGTCCTAGTGCTATTGCTGATAAAATATTATAAACATTATGTTCTCCTAATAATTTTGTCTCAAATGGATATTTTTTATCATCATTTCTAAATATTACATCAAATTTAGTACCAACATTAGAACATTTTATATTGGTAGCAAAAACATCTACATCTTTATTATTAATACCTATCCATAATATTTTACATTTATTTTTTAGTTGGTATGATACCTGTTTTGGATCATCTTTATTTAATACTCCAATACCATCTAGTGGTAATGATTCAATAAGCTCAAACTTTCCATCAATTATATTTTGTTCACTACCAAATGATTCCAAATGCGCTGTTCCTATTCTCGTTAAAATACCATATTTGGGGTGTACTAAATTACATAACCCTTTGATTTCTCCTTTTACATATGCTCCCATTTCGGCAATAAAAATATCGGTAAATTTATCAATATTATTATTAACTGTCATAATTAAACCATTATAGGTATTTAAATTTCTAGGTGTTGGTAAAGCATTATATTTAACATTTAATATGTCTGCTAAAATATTTTTACTACTAGTTTTACCATAACTTCCAGTAATTCCAATTATTTTTAAATTTGGCATATTATTTAACTTAGATTGGGCCATATGTTTAAAATGATAATATACTCCCCTTTCAATAGGATGATTAATAATTTTCGCAATAAATATAACAAAATTATTTAGATAAGCCATAAGTGAATAAACAAATACTATCAACCAAGCAACTTTATAATCACCATTATTAAGAACCATAAATATTAAAGGTATCAAATGAAGAATAGATATTGTAACAATTAACCTCTGTATCCTCTTAGTTACTACTAATGGTTTTTTTGTTTTTTCATTTGTTAATTTATTGTACCATGAATAAATTGATACTATGTATATAATAAATATTAATAATTTAGCTAAAATAGAATATCTTTCTATATCGTAAATTACTAATACACCAACTAATCCCATTATAATTGCTATAATTTCTATATTAATAAATGACCCAATATTCTTAAAAACCCATTTTAAATATCTATTATTTTCGTTATATAAATTTTGCTGTAACATATGTAATGATTTTTTACTTTTAAAGTAAATCTCTCCTAAAATAACAATAATAATTAAATAAAAAAATAGCATAATTAACCTCCTATAAAAAATTATTTAATATACTAGATACTTGTAATAAATTTTCTAAATATGCATAATGAGTACCTGGTAATACAATCAATGCAGCATCTTGTAAATTATTTTCTAATAATTTAGCATCTTCTATATTAGCCTCAGTATCACTATCACCCCAAATTATTAATGTTGGAGCTTTTATCTTTTTAGCAGTTTCAAATAAATCCATATTAACCACATTAACTAAAACTTGTCTCATTATTTTAGAAGCATTTCTATAATCACGAGAACCAATATGTTTTTTCATCTCTTCTGCAATACCGCTCATACCAGGTAATTTCTTCAAAGTTTTCAATGTTTTTACTTTTAAGCTATCTTTTTTCTTTTCAGGACGTATTGGACTCCCAAATAATACCAGTTTTTCTATTTTGTTATTACTTGAATAATTTATAGCAAGTCTACCTCCAAAGGAATGTCCTATTAAAATTGGATTATTTATTTTAAGTTTAGCTATTAGAATTTCTAACATTTCTTTATAATCATTTAAGTCCCAAGGATATAAAGGCTCATCACTTTCTCCAAATCCTGGTAAATCTAATATTGTTATTTTAAATTTATTTGCTAAATTATCTCCTATTGGTTTCATCATTTCTATATTCTGTTTCCAACCATGGAGAAGGATTACATCTTTTCCCTCCCCATATTGAATATAATTAACATTTACATCCTTTATTTTCAGTTTCATATATATCACCACAATAATATTATTATACAATGTATTTTATTTTTTCATAATTATTTCAAACCATCAATTATTTTATCAATTCTTTCTCCATACTCTTCACTTTCATCATAAATAAATTTTAATTCTGGAGTGTGCCTTATTTCAATTCTTTTAGCAAGATGTCCCCTAATTAGTGGAGCTATATTATTTAATGACTCTAATATTTCTTTTTTATTTGTTTTATCAAACAATGTAAAATATACTTTTGCAAAGCTTAAATCATTAGTTACTTCTACTCCTGTTATAACTACTTTTTTTAAATCATCATCTTTTACTTCTTCCATTATAATCATACTAATTTCTTCCATATAAGTATGATTAAGCCTAGCAATTCTTAAATTTGACACCATATATCCCTCCATCTAAAGTATAACACCAATCATTCTAATTTAATAGAAATATAAAATTATATTTACAAAAATTTACAAAATTAATAATTTTTATAACTACTATTTACATATTTTTTATTTCACTTTTACATTTATATATTATTATTTTAGATTACTTTGCCATTATCTTTATCATTTTATTATCTATTTTTCATATATATAGTAAATTTTTTAATTTATTTTTTATGAAATTAAATTTTATTTAGTTAATTTATTAAATAATAGTAATACTTAATATTATTTTATTAAAATATCATCCAAATAATAAATATTTTTTATATTAAAGTTATTTTATATGATAAAATTATATTGGTGAATATTATGAATGAGACTATAGGTCCTAAAGGGAGAAAAAATGATTACATAAGAACTCTCAGAATTATTAAAAAAAGAAAAAGAAAATTGGAGGAAGATGAGATAAATAGCAAAAAAAAGAGAAAAAAAAGAGAAACTAAAACCTTTTTTAAAATTATTCCTATAATATTTATTGGAAATATCTTTAAATTTTTAAATCAATTAATCGCAAGAAATAATAATACAAAAAAAAGAGAAAAAGAAAATAATAACGACATAGAAATATTAACAAATATAGATAATAATTCGTTTTTAAGAAAGAAAAAAAATTTATATGGTAATGATACTAAAAAAGGTAAGTTAAAAAAAGATAAAAATTTATACGATAATTATAATAAAAAAGATAATTTAAAGAAAGAAATAAAAAATAAAACTTCTCCTAAAAATGTTTCTAATAAAAATTTAGATGAAATTGCTAATAGTGGATATAGCAAATATATTAATAACATTAGAAAAACAAATATCGTTAATAATAAAAAAAATAGTAAAAATAATAATAATTTAAATTATTATGTTACCACAAATAAAAATAATCTAACAAAAATAAAAAATGGAATTATAAAATCATCTTCAGTGGTTGGAAATATTATTTATGCTAGTTTTTATGGCAAAAATTATAATAAAGGAAATAAGCAAGATAAAAATATTATTAATAATTATAATGAGGTAAATATTTCAGAAAACAATACAGTTAAAAGTAATATAAATGATAATGATATTAAAAAAGAAAATTTAGATAATTTAACAAATTTAAAGTTAATAGAAAAATATGAGGATGAATTAAAAAGCATTAGGTACGATTTAAAAAAATTGCTATTTGATTATTATATATTAGAAAAATATTCTGAAAATGTATATTCCTCAAAAGAAGTCGAGGAGTTAATCGATAAATTGAATGTAATTATTAGCAAAATTGAAGAACTAAAAAAGAGATTAGATATTGATAATATATCTAAATATAATGATAATTATATTAACAATTTAGTAAATGAATATATGTATATTTTAAATCAAGGAAAAATTATTGAAGAATTAAAAGAATCAGAACTTTATATTCTACTTTTTAATAAACTTAATGAATTTGAAGTTGAAAAAGAGCAGTTACAAAGTAATTTATTAGATAAAAAAGATAAAATTGCAGCTACTGAAAATAAATTTGAAGAACTAAAAGAAAATTATTTATATCTACAAGAATTTAATAAAAAAATAATAGACTTTCAAATTGAACAAGAAAAAATATTAAAAGATTTACAAGAAAAAATTGCTAATTCTGTTAATGTAGAAGAAAAAATAGAAAAAGAAATTATAGTTGTTAATAATGAAAGTAATAAGCTTTTAAAATTTTTAAAAACTTATATGATGATACCTACTTCTCTTAGTGCAAAAATTGTTGAGGCTTCTACTTTAGCATACCTGTTATTTGTAAAAAAAGTATTAACTCCCGAAATAAAAACGAATTATAAAAAACATAGAACTATAACAGTAGATGATTTTAGTCAACCTATTTCTAATAGTATAAAAGAACTTGATAACTGTAGCTATAATTTAAGCCTCACATATAATAAATTAGAAAAAATGATAGCAGATGTAAAATCTGAATATAAAGAATATATAGATAATATTCCTGAGTTTGATTCCTTAATTTGTAATATTGATAAAATTAAAAAAAATCTAATTGAAAAAGAAGATGAAATAAATAGGATAAAAGAGGAACAGAAAAATAATTTAGAAATAAATAGAGAAAAAATTAAAACATTAGAAAAAAATGAAAAAACAAAATAATTAAATAGTTTTATCAATATTATTGAAAGTAATATAATAGAAGCTGTTAGAAATGTAATTGTCTACGATTATAGTAATAGTATTTAACCAGAAAATTAAAGTTATAAATTGTCAAAGATCTAAATTCTAACATGCTTCATATTTTGTCATTTCAGTGACATATAATATATTAGTTTTGAGGCATAATCAAATACTAACACTAAAAAATTAATCATAATATTTTTACTGTTATTCCATTAACAGCCCACATAATATTTGACTTATATGGAATTTTATGATAGACTTATTAAGCGAATGTAATTTTTATTTACAAATATAAAGGAGGAATTTATTATGGCAGTAAAAGCTACTACAAAAAAACCTTTAAGAGGAAACGATCGTTCTCATGCTTTAAATACATCTAAAAGAGCTAGAAAATTAAATTTACAAGTATATAGATTAGAAGATGGTACTAAAATAAGATTGACTGCAAGAGAAATTAGAACTATAAGAAAAGTAGAAAAAGCTGCTGCTTAATTTAGCAGTTTTTTATTTTCTTTGTATATAAAAAAGATATAACCCCTATTTGGTTTATATATCCTTTATAAAAAAATAATTATTAATTTATTTTTTATCTAAATACATGAGTTTCCTAAAGATATTTCTTTTTCTTTTACTTGATTAAAACTTTCTTTTCCCTTAAAGATACTAGTTCTATTTACATTACTTATTTCTGGGTTGTATAAATTTATATCAAAATCATCATAATCGTTAATAGTTCTATTAAAAATTAATGAATTATTGAATAATGTAATATTATATTGTACAGATGTAACATTTTGATATAAACTATTATAATAGTTATTTAGATTAGTAAGAACCATAGAATCGTAATTTACCATACTAATAATAGTTTCCATATTAGATGATGTCAATCTATTATCCTTAAAATTATAAACCACCCTACTGGATATTTTATATGTATTAGTCGGTTCATAAAACTCAGATAAACAAGTTAATTTATTCTTTTCTAATTTAGATACATAGCTTATCTCATTGCTATTTACTAAATAATCAGTCAATTTCGGATATAAAAAACCAAACATAATCAAAATTATACCTAAAAATGACATAATAACTGGCATTTTTTTATTTTTAATTACATTTTCACAAGCTTCTGCTTGCCTTATTTCTGATAAATTAAGCACATGAGTTTGCAATAATTCTTCTTCTATTTTCTTTTTCTTTGCCAATTCTATCACCTTATCTTTATTTATATTATAATGAATTAAAATAAAAAAAACAACTATTTAAGCTGTTTTTTTTCTAGAATCATACTTTTTTCTTTCATCAGTATTTAAAATCTTTTTACGAAGCCTTATAGAATTTGGAGTTACCTCTACTAATTCATCAGAGTTAATATAATCCAAAGCATATTCAAGGGTTATTGGACGAGGTCTTTTTAAAACTACAGTATGATCACTACCTGATGCTCGAACATTAGACAAATTCTTTCCTTTTACTACGTTTACTGCCAAATCATTTTCACGATTACACTCACCAATTATCATACCTTCATAAACCTCAGTAGATGGTTCGATAAACATTATTCCTCTATCCTCTAGATTACCAATTGAATAACTTGTAGCAGCACCATTTTCCATAGATACTAATACTCCTAGTTTTCTCTCACCAACATTAACATTTGTCATTGGACGGTATTCTTTAAAAGAATGACTCATTATACCATATCCTTTAGTTAATGTCATAAATATTGTTGAAAAACCAATAAGACCACGAGATGGTATTGTATAAATTAGACGGGTTTGTGAATCCATATTAGACATATTTTCCATATTAGCACCACGAAGTCCTAACTGTTCAATTACGCTTCCAACAACATCATCTGGTACGTCAATTTGTAACTCTTCATATGGTTCCATTTTAACACCATTTTCTTCTTTTATAATAACTTGTGGTTTAGAAACTTCTAACTCAAAACCTTCACGTCTCATATTTTCAATTAAAATACCTAAATGTAATTCACCTCTACCTGAAACCAAAAATGATTCATTAGTATAAGGTTCTACTTTTAAACTTACATCTTTTTGGGTCTCTTTAATTAAGCGCTCCTCTATTTTTCTCGCAGTTACGATTTTTCCATCTCTACCTACAAAAGGCGAAGTATTGGTACCAAAAGTCATTTGTAAAGTTGGTTCATCTATATGAAGTTTTAAAAGAGCTTTTTCTTTTCCTACTTCACATAAGGTTTCTCCTACTGATATGTCACTAAGTCCAGCAACTGCAATAATATCACCGGCTTCAGCTTCATTAATTTCAATTCTATTATAACCATAAAAACCAAATAGTTTTTGAACCCTAAATTGTTTGATAGATCCATCAAGTCTACAGCAACTAACCATCTGGCCAACTTTTATTCTACCATTATGAACTCTACCTATTCCAATTCTACCAACAAATTCATTATAATCTAATAAAGCAGGTTGAAATTGTAAATTTTCTTCTATACTACCTTTTGGTGCTGGAATTTCAGATATTATTAAATCAAGCAATTCTTCAAATCCTGGAGTTTGAGTACTTATATCATCACTTAAAGAGCAAGTTCCATTTAAAGCTGATGAATAAACGACTTTAAAATCTAATTGATCATCATTTGCTCCCAATTCTATAAATAAATCTATAATTTCGTCCAAAACCTTACTACATCTAGCACTTGGTTTATCTACTTTATTTATAACCACTATAGGTTTTACCTTAGCCTCAAATGCCTTTTTTAAAACAAAACGAGTTTGAGGCATTGTTCCCTCATAGGCATCCACTACTAAAACTACTCCATCAACCATATTCATTATTCTTTCAACTTCTCCACCAAAATCAGCATGTCCTGGAGTATCTAAAATATTTATCCTATGATCTTTATAATCTAAGGCAGTTGTTTTTGCAAGAATAGTAATGCCTCTTTCTTTTTCTAATTGATTTGAATCCATTGAAACCTGACTTACATCTTCATTATCTCTAAACATACCTGATGTTTTTAATATTTCATCTACTAAAGTTGTTTTTCCATGATCTACATGAGCAATAATTGCAATATTTCTTTTTTTCATAATAATATACACCTCACATACAAGCTTTTAAGAGTATAACATAAATTAAGATAAAAAGCTAGGAAAAATTGACATTTTTGTGATTTACAATTCAAAATGTCCTATTTTTAGAAAAGTATTTTTAAAACAAAATGTCCTGTAGAAAAAAAGATAA
>CANQWY010000026.1 GCA_947627675.1 uncultured Bacilli bacterium | reverse complement strand
TTTGCGAAAATAGGTAGTTGCCAAGTTTTTTTTGTTTTATTGACTAAATTTTAACTAATTTAGTCCCTTTTTTTATGTTTCTTTTTTTCCACTCTTTTTGTGGATTTTTTAATAGCTATCTTGCAAGTATGTTATTTATTTAAAAAAAATGTATTACAATGTTTTCATGATAGAGATGATATAAACTTTATTGCGAAATTTGTCGTATTTTATATCTTTTCTAGTTATAAAAAGTTGTAAAAGGAGAGTAAAATGAGAAACAATAAAAATTTCAAGCTTATTTTACCTATATTAGGAGTATTTATTTTAATAGTGCTAGTAGTAGGAATAAGTTATGCCGCATTTAGTTATGCAGGTAAGGGAGAAATAGAGAATTCAATAAGAACAGGGACAATATCTATGGTATATAATGAAGGTGAAAATGGAATATATCTAGATAATGCTATACCAATGGAAGATAGTCTAGGGAAAGTGTTATCTGATAGTCGCCAAAAATTTGATTTTACAGTAAATATAAATATAATAGGAAAAACAACTATAAATTATGAAGTAACAGCTGAAAAACAAGAGGGAAGCACATTACAAGATGATGAAGTAAGAATATATTTGGAAAAATCAATTGATAATACACAATATAATGCAGTATCAGATGTATCTAATTATAAAGGAATTGAACAAGCAGATAAAATGGGAGCACAGGCTGGTGAAATGATATTAGATGCAGGAAGTTCAAGTAAAACAACAACATACTATTATCGTTTAAGAATGTGGGTAGGTGATAATTTTGTGGCATCAGGAGATGCAAAAACATTTACTGTAAAAGTAAATGTATATGGAAGTGATGGAGGCAAAATAGAAGCAAGAGAATACTTAAATCCACCAAAATTAAATGGAGATATGATTCCAGTAACATGGAATGGAACAAACTGGATAAAAGCAGACACAAGAAGTAAATGGTATGATTATGATAATCAAATGTGGGCGAATGCTGTAACGATAAAAGATGCTGGTAAAAGAACAGAATACAAAAATGCCGAAGTTGGTAAAGTAATAAATTTAGAGGATGTAAATTTAATGTTAGTATGGATCCCAAGGTATAGTTATACTTTAAAAGAAAAATTTGGCTATCAAATAAGTGGTGCTGGGGAATTAAGTGTAACAACACCCGGAGCGTTTGATATCAAGTTTATTAGTGCAAATCAAATAGAAACTGGTAGCGGAAAATATAGTGGCGAGGAACCAGAAAATTACTATACGCCATCAAGTTTTTGTTGGGGGAATACTTGTGATGATGAAGAGAAAAGAAGTGATGAAGGAAATATAGAGTTAACAGGAATATGGGTAAGTAAGTTTGAACTAACAGGAGATATAAATAATATAACTTCTATTCCTAATAAGACAAGTATAAGGAGTCAAACAAATCAAGCTTTCTTTGATGCAATAAAAAAGCAGTTTACTACAGAGGGAGTCACAAATTGTGGCTTTACGGGAAGTAACTATGATACCCATATGATGAAAAATACCGAATGGGGAGCAATGGCCTATTTAAGTCAGAGTAAATACGGAAAATATGGTAACTCAAATTATGCAGGAGCCAATAAAGAAATATATATAAATGACTACACTGGTTTCCAAACAGGCTGTAGTAAAGGAGTGCCTGGAACTGGAGCAAGTGCTTCGACAAATAAATCAGATACATGTAAGTATACATATGAAAAATTACCAGAAGGAACCGGAGCCTCAACTACGGGAACAATATATGGAATATATGATACAGTAGGAGGAAGCTGGGAAAGAGTAATGGGTAATCTAAATGATAGTGTATCAAGCTCAGGATTTAGTACTATGCCAGAAGCAAAATACTATAATAAATATACAGGAACAACAGGAATTAAAGGAGATGCCACAAATACAGAAGGAACGAATGGATTTTATGGGGATTATCAAACATTTGTAAGTTCTTCCTACCCTTGGTTCCTTCGTGGCGGTGACTATATCCATGGTGTTGTCGCGGGCGTCTTCGGCTTCTACAACGGCTATGGTGGTTCTCACGCCAGCGTTGGTTCGCGCCTTGTTTTCGCTGCCTGGTAGGCTCTCTTTGATATAAAAAAATAGAGATGTTAAGGATTATAAAATTAGAATAAAGGTACATATTGTTCCAAGCCGACTTTTCTTTTTCGGCTTGGAACAGAAATTAAAAAATATTATTTTGAGTTCAAAGTCAATATTTATAATTATATTGACTTTGTTTTTTTTTAGTGCTAATATAAAGACGTACATAGTAGGGGACTAGTGTGTAGTATTTGTTATATATTATTTTCTTGTTTACTTCTTTTTTAAAGAAGTAAAATTAGTTAGGGTTCAAACTGTTATGGCACTTCGAAGTGTTGGTCTCTTTCTTCCAACCCTTGGTTCAATCGTGGCGGTAACTATAACAATGGTGTTATCGCGGGCGTCTTCAACTTCAACAACAACAATGGTGGTACTAACACCAACAATGGTTCGCGCCTTGTTTTCGCTGCCTGACTATAATATAATAATTGTCTAAGCTATTATTATTTTAATAGAAGATAAAATATTATCGAAGTTTGATTCCCATTCCATTTAATATAATGGATAAAAATTTAAATAATATTATCTAGTAAGTAGCTTTAAAGATTGTGAAAATTAGGTTAATATAAAGAAGTATTTAGTTACTTCTTTCTTAGAATTTATAAGTAGTATTATTTTTTTATAATACTACTTTTTTCTTTTTTGGAGGTATTGTAGTGAGTAAATTATATAAAAAATATAAAGAATTAAAGGAAGGAGATTCAAGTAAATACTATCTGTTTGAAAGTGGTATATTTTATTTGTTTTTAGATAATGATGCAATTGAAATTAGTAAAATTTTTAATTTAAAACTTACGCATTTAAATGATGAAATATATAAATGTGGATTTCCTAAGAATAGTATTAATAAATATTTAGAGTTTTTTAATCAATATAATTTAGATATTTGTATAGTTGATAATAAAATTAAAAGTTATAGTATGGATTTTTGCTTAGAAATTATTAATCATATAAAATCAATAGATATTAATAAGATAACACCATTAGAGGCATTAAATATTATAAGTAATTTAAAGGAGAAGTTATGATAGAATTAGAAAATTTAGAGATATATAAACAGTATGTAGAACTTATATATTACTCTACAACTATACTTATGAAATACCCTAAAAGCGAAAGGTATTGCCTTGTAAATGATATAAAAAATGTTACATATAGTGGTATAAAAAATATTATATATGCACAAAAAGAGTATAATTGTAAAGATAGATTACATATTTTGAATGAGTTAGATGCAAATCTAAAAATATTAAAAGTTTTTATAAGAATATCTTATAAAAAAAAATATATTAATATTAGAAATTATACTGCTTGGAGTAAAAAAATTGCCAATATATCTAATATGACATGGGGATGGATAAAATCATGCCAAAAACAATAAGAAATTGTTATTTTGAAAAATTAACATTTGAGAAATTATTAGAGGCACATCACCGTGCATGCAAAACTAAAAAAATGACTTATGAGCGACTTAGATTTGAACTTGATTTAGAAACTAATATTATAAATATTTTAAAAAAGTTAAAAAATGGAACATATACATGTGGTAAATATAGGGAGTTTATTGTTTATGAACCTAAAGTTCGTTATATAAAAAGTCTTCCTTATGCAGATAGAATTGTTCATCAATGGTATATTTATGAATTTATTAAACCGTATGTAATTCCTAGATTTATTAAAGATACATTTGCTTGTATAGATGGTAGAGGAACTCATAAGGCAATAGATGTTTTACAGAAATATATGCGTATAATGAAAAGAAATTATGGAAAATATTATATTATAAAAATGGATATTAGCAAATTTTTTTATTCTATTGATAAGGATATATTATATGAAATAATGAAAAAAATTATTAAAGATAAATATATACTTTCTTTAACACATCTTTTTATTTATGATAATAATGATAAAAAGGGGATACCTATTGGTAATTATACTAGTCAGTATTTTGCAAATATATATTTAAATGAGTTAGATCAATTTGCTAAGAATAACCTTAAATGTAAATATTATGTTCGTTATATGGATGATTTTATAATTTTAGTAAAAGATAAATCAATTGCTTCTAATTATTTTAAAGAAATAGAAAAATTTTTAGAACAAAAGCTTGAATTAAAATTAAATAAAAAAAGTAAATATTATCCAAATTATAAAGGTGTTGATTTTTGTGGATTTAAAATATATGAAACGCATAGATTGCTTAGAAAAAGATGTAAAGTTAAAATTAGAAAAAATATAAAAAAGTGGAATAATCTTTATTTGAAAAATAAATTAGATTTACACAAAACTCTTCTGTGTTATAATTCGTATTTAGCACATAGTAGTCATTGTAATAGTTATAATTTTAATAAGAAGCTTGAGAATAATATGTTATTTAAATTATAAAAATATTTTTCTGTTTAAAATTTTCTATGCCATAGTTTAGTTATAGGTATATTTAGGAAGTTTTAGATAATAATAATTATTTAAAAAAATTATATAATAAGTATACAGATGATTTATTTAATGCTTATAGTGATTTCGTTTATAGAAATCTACCTATTGAGTATTGTAGATATATTTTAGCTTATTTATATCATAGTAATTTTATTAAAGATGCGCTGCTCATAAATTTTTTATTGTAATTTTATTTATAGATTTTAAAAATAATTTAAAATAAATACTAATTTAGTTATTAATACAGCATAAAACTTGGTATATTTATAATTATAAATATAATTGAGGAGGTCTAGCATTTAATTTTCTTAATTGTTTTGTTTTACTCAACTGATTATTAATTGCAAAATTTAATTCTTCTTTTAAATTTTCAATATATCCATCATTTCATTCAAATAAATCTATAATTTCTCCAAAAGTATTTAACATTAATGATATATTTCCATTAGCTTTACTAATTAAATTATTAAAAATTTCATTTGTAAGGATATTTTATTATCATTATATAATTTGTTTAATAGTATTCATGTCTTTTCCATATTTAACGGTTAAAAAAGAGTAGCCCTTATTTTTTAACTCTACTATTTTGTATTGTTCTTCTAATGATAAATCATCAGTAGTTATTATAGTTTTATCAAACAAATCAAAATATTTACTAATAACATGTTGTGTATAGGCACTACTACCATTAGTCCAATCGAAGCTATCTACAGCTAGAGATAGGGTACTAATCTCTAAGTATTTTTTTAATCTTTTTAAGATTTTTGATGATATTTCATTAGTTTCTAAATATCTATTTAATTCTTTTTTTCATAATATATGTTATTTATATAATTATCGGTATTTTTAGAGATATTTTTTAGTAATAGTACAATATCTTTAAAATTAGCTTCATAAGTTAAAGAATAGTTAGATTCTATATAATGTAATAATTTTTGTGAAAATACTAATTCATAATAGTGATTAAAAAAAGCTTCATTAAATAACTCATTAGGAGTAGTGGAAAAATTAATACTTGAATCAAATTGTACCGTTATTATTTGATTTTCAGTACCCAGTCATTTATCTTGCGTATTTAGAAGAATTAGGCTCTTTCCAACACCTCTCCCACCATTTAAGAGAATTTTATTTGAATCGCTTTTAATTAATTCATACTTATAAAATCTACAGGTTCTCTTATAAATTGTTCTGTCTTTAATATTTCCTTTGGTTTTATATATTTAATCATTTTAATAACCTATTGTTATAAGTATATAGTATAATTATTGATAATTCTATATTAAATAGATATTTTATTATAGTCTTTTACTTATATCATTGGCATGTTTTCTAAATTCAGTTTTAAGTTTAACTATTTTTGCTCATTTAAAAATCTGGAAGATAACTCCAGATTTTTATTAGTTATTTGAACTTGAATTAGATACACTTTCAATTAATTTTTCTTTATAGCTTTCATATAAAGATTTTACTTTTTCATCTTTAAATGTAATATTCTTATCTCTGTAACTCATTAATGCTTTATGATAAGAAGTTCTATCATTATTAAGTTTTTCTTCTGCAAGTGTTTGTTTAATATTATCTTTTTCATCATCTAATGATGGTTTATCTTTTTCTGCTACTTTTAATATTATTTCATAACCATATTCAGTTTTAATTGGTTCCTTTGTATATTTTCCTTTTTCAAGTTGAGCTGCAGTTGTTACAAATTCTTCACTATAATTATCATCTTTATTAAAATAGCCTAAATCACCACCTTTGCTTGCAGTTGCTTTATCATCAGAATATTTTTTAGCAAGTTTAGCAAAATCTTCACCATTATTTAGTTTTTCAATTATTTTTTCAGCTTCTTTTTTTGCTTCTTCTTCTTTTTTACTTTTTTCATCTTCACTATCTGAATCTTTAGCATCAGATTTAATTAATATATGACTAGCTTTAACGTCACCAATTACTTTTGTATCATAATAATCTTGTATTTCTTTATCAGTTATATCATTTTCCTTTATATAATCTGTAACTGCTAAATCTCTTTTATATTCTAAAGATAGTAACTCTTTAAATTCATCTTCTGTTGTAACTCCATAATAACTTTGAATTACTTGTAAATATGTCTCTTCATCATTATAATTAGCTTTTATTTGGCTTATTTGATTTTCTATAGATTCTGTCTCTTTATCATTAGTTTTATATTTAGTATCTAAAAGTATATGATCTATTTCATCTACTAAAATATTCATGGCATATTTTTGTTTTAAGTCATCATAAAGGTCATTAGCTGTTATTTTTGTTTTATTAACTTTTACAACAACTTCTTTACCATTTTTTAATCTTGCTGTTTGGTTAAAGTACATTACAATACTTGTAATTAATGCTACTATTAATATTATTATAATGCTATATAATACTTTTAAATTTTTCATAATTATCCTCCTAAACAATTTTTATAATACCAAAAAATATTATTTAGTGCAAATTATTTCAAAAAATTAGTCAAGTTTTAGCACACTTTTATACTTTTTACCATAAAATAATGTGAATACCAAAAAAAAGGAGGAAATTTTATGGGTAACTATGTATCATCATCTGCCATCATCTTAGTATTATTTATTTTATTAATAATCATTCTTGGTGCATGGATTTAATTAATTAAGGAGGTGTCTTATGTCTTGTAATGAAAATACATCTACTAATTGTTCAAACAATAGTAGTTGTGGTAGAAATGCATTTGTAATTCTTATAGTTTTATATATTTTACTTGCAATTATTTTAGGTTCAGGTCTTTCAAGAAATAATTGCTATTATTAAGAGTATTTGCATTAAGGGTATTTATGTATAATACTCTTTTTTTTGGGAAAAATAAAATTGGTGATTATATGCTTTATTATATAAATACTTTTTATTTTTATTCAATAATGGGCTATTTTATCGAACTTTTTTTAAAAACTTTTATTTTCAAGTCTATGAATAGCGGTATTTTATATGGTCCATGGCTGCCAGTATACGGTTTTGGTGGAGTTATTGTAATTTATATTGAAAGATTTATTTTTAAATTAAGAAATATTCCTAAAATTGTTAAAATAATAATTGTTTTCTTTACTCTTGCAATTTTACTTTCTGTTATTGAGCATTTTGGTGGAGTATTAATTGAATTTATATTTCATAAAACTTTTTGGGATTATAGTGATATGAAATTTAGTATTTCTAAATATGCATCTTTAGAAATGGCATTAGTTTGGGGAGTAGGGAGTCTTATTATAATTTATATTATTAATCCTTTAAGTCGTAAATTTATAAAAAAAATACCAATACCTATTACAGTATTAGTATCAATACTTTTTATTATTGATTGTATTCTAACTTTTATTATCCGTTAGTATTTCGTATACTTCATCTAAATCTTTTAATAAACTTTTATCAGTAGTTATATTTAGATTATCTTCTTCATATCTTGATGTTAAATGGATATGAAAATGTTTTATCTCTTGACCTGTACCATTATTTTGAATAATAGTTAAACCGGTTGCATTTAATTTTTTGGTTACTAAAGGAAAAATCTTTTCTTTAATAACTTCAAATATATGTTTTAGTACTTCTAAATCTATATCTGCAATAGTTACATAGTGATTTTTAGGAATTATCAATAAATCACCATTAGTATTAGGATTTATATCTAAAAATACTTTTACTAAATCATCCTCATAAATAGTTTTTGATGGTATTTCACCATTTGATATTTTACAAAATAAACATTCTTTCATATATTCTCCTTTAATTTAAATATTTTAACTTAATATTATATTTATTAAGAAGTAGTTGATTATTATTAGTTATTGCGATTACTACTTCATCAATATTATTTACTATTATATCATTATCTATTAATAAATTCATACTTTTTGAAATATTTTCGGTATTATTAAGAGTAATATTATAGTTTTTAGGATTTAAATTTAATTTTTTTGTATAATTACTAATACCTAAAAATATATCCTTAATATTTGAAAAATTATAATATTTAGTTTCAATATTGATGGTATATATAGGTAGAGTATAATCTTCTTTTAAAATTTTCTCTTTTACAATATTAGTACAATCATTTAACTTTGTATTATATTCTACTTCGTATTTATTATAAATATCTGTAGATGAAGTTATATCTTTTTTTATATAATTATTCATTTTTTTTGACATATATTTATTTATTGTTGCACCTTCTAAATAATCTTTTTTATAAGTATCTGATATTTTATTATCTTGATATTTTACTATAAAATATAGATTATTATTTAATTTACTTACAACTTTTAGATAGTATTTTTCATTTTTATTTTTTACTTTTTCATATTTAAATTCTTTATTATTATATTTTTCTTCTGTATAACTTATTAGTTTTTTTCTAATTTTAGGTATTATAAAATCACTTTTTTTTTCATTGATTATTATAAGTCCAAATAATAATATTATTATAAGATAAAATATTCCCATATATAGCGTTAATTTATTTTTTGTATCCATATATATCACCAAAATAATTGTATATATAATATTTTTTATTGTAAAGAATATTTTATAAATATTTTTGTTTTATATCAACGATTTGAGATAACATAAAAAATAAAAATTAAAAAAATCAAAAAAAAATATTTACTCAAAAATTGAAATATGTTATCATGATGATAATAGGTGGTGGCTAAGATGACAGAAAGTCAAAATAAAAATCTAAGAATTATAAAAGCTAGAGTTGAGCAAGATAAATATGCTGCAGTTGAATTGAAAATAATTAAGGCAAATGGAGGATCTGTTTTAAAGGATTTATATGTTGAAAAAGAGCTAAACAATGGAGAATTTTTTGTTGCTAGTGATAATGTGTTAGTTACTTTACATAGAAATTTAAAAAATGGTGTTCTTCCTAATTTTGAACTAATTACAAAAGATGGAGAAGTATTAATGCGTCCTGAGTATAAAGAAATTAATCAGGTTGATAATAATTTATTTATTGCAGTTAAGTCTGTTTCTGAGATGATTAGTGTTAAAAATAATCAATCTTTAAGAACAGAGACTTCAAAGGCTCAAGAAATTGCTCAAGATAGTAAAAATATAAAAGATCAAATGGTTAGTACAATGAAGGGTACTAATCCAAATTATAAGGGAGATTTAAATTTCTTATATGAAGATGCTTATAATGAAGCTATATTGTATAGAATTAAGAAAAATGGTAATGAATATGCTGTTGATATTTTGGCTGATAAAGTAAGTTTTATTGCAACTGATGGGGAGTACATTTATACTCATAGTAATATTGTTCCTGATCTTACAAAAAGTCAAAAGATTAATGGTGATATAAATAAAGAAGAGCTTGTTACGTTAAAGTTTGGAGAGATTGATAACTCAATTTCATTATATGAAAAATATGCTCCAAGTAAAAATATAGTACTAAATGTTACTGATAGTATTAAAACAAATCCAACTTCAAATTTAAGTGTAAAGCCTATTGAAAATGATCCTCCGGTTACTATTCCAATTAGTGATGTTAAAATAGACAGAGTAGTTTTGCCTGATTATAAAAAGAATGTTCTTGAAAAAGAAGAACGTAAGGAAAGTAAAGCAGATGTATATAGTGTAAATAATATTACTTCTAGTCCTTCTACTAATATGACTAGTGAGGATAATGATGGCGGAACTTCACAAGTATTTGATGATTTCTTCGGTGTATCAAGTGATATAATGGATAGAGAAATTGATATTAATTACGATAGTAGCGAAAATGATCGTTATGAACAATTGAGTGATATGATTTCAAAAGTGATAAGCGAAGAAAAGTCTTCAAAAGCTAAAATAATTAATTATGAAGAAAAAATTAAAGATTTAGAAAATAGAATAAGTAAAGCAAATGCTGAAATTGAATCTAAAACAAAGAAAGTAAATATTTTAATTAATCAAAATCGTCAATTAGGTGATGATAACAGAACATTAAAGAACAGAGTAAATGGTCTTGAAAATAAAACTGAAAGATTAGAAGAAGAAAATAAAAAATATTTACAAGAAAATAACAGATTAAAATCAGAAGCTAAGAGTAGAGAAAATAAACTTACTGCAATGATATCATCTGTATCTGAATTACTTGGTAGTTATCATGATACTGATAGTAGCTATGCTGTAAAGAAAAAGGTTGCTTAAATTTAGTATTAATGAGTGTTTAATGGAGAACTATGATTTTAGTTCTCTTTTGTTATATATTTTTACAAAAGTTGACAAGTTAACGAATAGTTAAAAATAAGGTATTTACAAATACCAGAAATTAGGTGTAATATGTAAATATAAGAATAGAGCCCTATAATACGACAAAAAAAGAAAAGAAATAAAAGTATTATAAGGGAAAGTAGGAGGAAAGAAATGAAAAAAATAAACAACTGTTCTAATGGGGGGGGGTACTTTAGAAGAACAGTAAATAAAAAAATAATAGTACCCCTAATAGGAATAATAACGTTAATAATACTGGTAGTAGGAATAAGCTATGCAGCCTTTAACTACACCAAACAAGGAGAAATAGTAAATACCATAACAACCGGAACAATAACAATGGTATATACAGAAGGAGAAAACGGAATAACCTTAAATAATGCGATACCAACATCAGATGAAGAAGGAAAGAGATTAAGTGGAACAAACAATGAATTTGACTTCACAGTCCAAATAAATATCATAGGAAAAACAACCATAAGTTACGAAGTAACAGCAGAAAAAGATGATTCATCAACATTAGAAGATAATGCAATAAGAATATATTTAGAAAAATCAACAGAAAGCGGAAACAACTATCAAGCAGTAGAAGGCCCAAGTTACTACACACCATTAACAAATACAGACGGATTTGGAGCAACAACAAAAGAGATGGTGTTAGATACAGGAATAGCAGATAAGACAGTAACATATTACTATAAATTAAGAATGTGGGTAGCAGGTACATATCAATTAACAGGAGAAGAAAAAACATTTAAAGTAAAAGTAAATGTGTATGGAAGCGATGGAGTAAAAGTAGTATCAAAATATACCAAAGACTTTGGAGAAGATAACAGTAATGCAAATAATCCACAATTAGTAGGAGACATGATACCAGTAGTCTGGGATGAAACAAATAATAGATGGGTAAAATCCCCAATAACTCAAAAGAACTATTATAACTATGATAAACAAATATGGGCCAATGCAGTAACAATAAAAGATCAAGATAAGAGAGCGAAATATGTATCATCACCAATAGGAACAGAAATAAAGATGGAAGATATAAATACCATGTGGGTATGGATCCCAAGATACTCATATGCCTTAAAAGGAGAATTTGGAACTCAACTAAATGGAGGATCTACACCAAGTCAAGCAACGCCAGGAGCATTCGATATCAAATTTGTAGATACAACTACAACTGATAAAGGAACAGGTAAATATGATGATGTCATAACAGAAGCAGATTATTATACACCATCAAGTTTCTGTTGGGGAGACACATGCGATGATGAAAATCAAAGAAGTAACTCAGGAAATAAAGAATTACCGGGAATCTGGATAAGTAAATTTGAGATAACTGGAAATATAAATAATATAGAATCAAAGCCAAATGAAACGAGTATAACAAATCAAACAAATCAAGCATTTTTTAATGCTATACAAACACAAATGAATAAAGAAAATGGTTCTACAAATTATGGTTTTAATGGAAATAACTATGATACACATATGATAAAGAACACCGAATGGGGAGCCATGGCATATTTAAGTCAAAGTAAATATGGGAAGTATGGAAATTCAAATTATTCAAATGTTAATAAAGAGATTTATATAAATAATTATAGTGGTCTTATAACAGGCTGTAGTGGAGGAAGTCCAAGTGCTAGTCAAAGTAATAGTTGTGAGCATCAGTATTATGAAGAAACAGCTGGAACTGGGGCCAGTACAACCGGAACAATATATGGAATATATGACACATCAGGAGGAGCCTGGGAAAGAGCAATGGGAAATTACAATAATGAAGTAGGATCTTCTGGATTTAGCCCTATGCCAGATGCTAAATATTATAATAAATATACAGGAACAACCGGAATCAAAGGTGATGCGACAAATGCTGATGGAACAGCTGAATTTTATGGAGATTATCAAAGATTTGTAAGTTCTACCTCTCCTTGGTCTACTCATGGTGGTTGCTATAACGATGCTGTTGTCGCAGGCATTTTTGCCTCCAGCTATAACCCTGGTGTTACCCACCCCAAAGATGGGTCTCGCCTTATTATTTCAGCTTGGCAATAATTAGTTTTTAAATAACAAAAAAGTTTATCTTGAATAAAAGTTAAACTTTTTCTTTTTAACTTATTTTAAAGTATTTCTTTTTCTTTTAATAAGTGTTAAAATATAGATGTTTTTAAAACTACAATTTTTTTTAATTTTAAATGATAATATTCTATATATGAGGTGATTATTATGCTAGAGATTAAGAATTTAAGTTGTAAAGTTAAAGATACTGATAAAAAAATTCTTTCAAATCTTTCTTTAAAAATAAATGATGGAGAAACACACGTTATTATGGGACCAAATGGTACAGGTAAAAGTACACTATCAAAAATAATAATGGGCCATTATAATTATGAGGTAATTAGCGGAGATATTATATTTAATAATACTAATTTATTAGAGTTGGATACCAGTGCTCGAGCAAGACTTGGCATATTTTTAGCAATGCAAGATCCTACTGTAATTAGTGGTGTATCTAATAGTGAATTTTTAAAAGAAGCAATACAAGAAATTAAAGGTGAGAAAGTTAACTTATATTCTTTCATTAAAGAAATGGAAAGTAATATGAAAAATCTTAATTTAAGTAATGATATGCTACATCGTTCCATTAATGAAGGTTATAGTGGCGGAGAAAAAAAGAAAAATGAAGTTTTGCAACTAAAAATGTTAAAACCAAAATTAATTATTTTAGATGAATTAGATAGTGGTCTTGATGTAGATAGTTTAAAAGTGTGTTGTTCAAATATTAATAATTATTTAAAAGAAAATAAAAATACTTCGGTTTTAATTATTACTCACTATCCAAGGATTCTTGAATATATTAAACCTGACTATGTTCATATTTTATCAAATGGAAAAATAATTAAAACAGGTGATTTTTCTCTTGCGAAAGAAATTGAAAATAGTGGATATTCTAGTATAAATGAAATAAGAAAGAATGATTATTGTGAATAAAATAATAGAGAAGAATAGTATTATAAATATTTATCAAGAAGATGTATCAATAGATATTAATGCTAAATGTATAGTAGAAATATATCATTATGTTATTGATAAAGATACGAATATAAAAATTAATTTAAATTGTCAAGGTGCATGTATTTACTATCACTATAGTAATATTAATTATAATGATCATATTGTCAATATAAAGATATACCATAATGAAAAAAATACTATTAGTAATTTTTATAATCATGGAGTAAATGTTTTAGATAATAATCTTTCATTTTTAGTGGATGGTATCATCTCTAAAGATATGGATGGTTCTATTTGTAATCAAGAAAATCAAATTATAAATGTTAGTAACGGTAGAAGTACGATTTGTCCTAATTTATTAATTGATTGCTATGATGTCAATTCCAGTCATTCAGCGTATATTGGAAACTTTAATTTAGACAAATTATTTTATTTACAAAGTAGAGGATTGACTATAGATACTTCTTACCATCTTTTAATAAAAGGATTTCTAATACAAAATAAAAATTTTAAAGATTTAGAGAATAATAATGATTTTAAGGTTTTTCTAGATGAAATTTTAAAGATAAGAGGAGGTTGATATAATGAATAGGGAGGACTTTCCTGTTTTAAAACAAGATATAGTATATTTTGATAATGGTGCTACTACTTTAAAACCACAATGTGTAATTGATAAGATGGTTGATTATTATAGTAACTATACTTCTAATATTCATAGAGGTGAATATAGTTTAGCACTTAGGACTAATAAAGAATATGATGAAGTCCGTACTATTGTTAAAAAATTTATAGGTGCTTTAAAAGAAGAAGAGATTGTCTTTACTAAAGGTAGTACTGAAGCTCTTAATATGATTGTTTTTGGTTATTTTAAAAATGTCCTAAAAGAAGGAGACGAGGTTTTACTTAATAAAGGTGAACATGCAAGTAATGTTTTACCTTGGTTTATTCTACAAAAAACGATAAAGATAAAGATAAAAAATGTTGAGTTGGATGATAATTATGAACTTAATGTTGATAACATAAAAAAAGAAATTAATGAAAGAACTAAAGTTATTGCATTAAGTCAAATTAGTAATGTTGTTGGCGATATTAGAGATGTATATTCTATTGGTAAATTATGTAAAGATAACAATATTTACTTTGTAGTTGATGCTAGTCAAGCTGTAAGTCATGTTGAAGTTGATGTAGTTAAAAATAATATTGACTTTTTAGCATTTTCGGGCCATAAAATGATGGGACCAACGGGAGTAGGAGTTTTATATGGAAAATATGATTTATTATGTAATATGGAACCTTTAGAATATGGCGGTGGAATGAATCAAAGTTTTGAGAGTGACGGTTCATATGAATTAAAAACGCCTCCAACTAAATTTGAAGCTGGTACTCCACCTATTGCAGAGGTTATTGGATTGGGTGAGGCAATAAAATATATAGAAAAAATAGGAGTTAATAAAATACATGAACATGAGTTGAAACTTAAAAAATATTTAGTTCAAGAACTGGAAAAAATTGATAATGTAATTTTATATAATAAAAATAGTGAAAGTGGAATAGTAATATTTAATCTTGATCATGTTTTTAGTCAAGACACTGCTGTTTATTTAAATCATTATAAAATATGTATTAGAGCAGGTAATCATTGTACTAAAATGCTTAAAGATGATCTTAAAATAAAGAATACTTGTAGAGTTAGTATGTATTTATACAACACCAAAGAAGATGTTGATAAATTAATTGAGGCATTAAGAAAAAGTAAAGATATCTTTAATATTATTTTATAGTAATTTAATATTTAGAAAATTTTAATTAATTATAGAAAGAGTTGATTATAGTGAATATATTAGAGGATAAAGAACTAAGAAGAGAAATTATTTTAGATAATTATCAAAATCCTATGAATAAAGGATTAGTAAATGATAGTTGTTATTTAAAAGAAAATACTAATAATGAATCATGTATTGATAATATTGATATACAATTAAAAGTAGATAATGGAATAGTTTCAGATATTAGATTTGATGGTGAAGCCTGTGCTATTTCTACTAGTGCTACATCGATTATCATAAAGAGTCTTATAGGGAAAAGTGTTAATGAGGCCCGCTATATCTTAAAAAATTATAAAAATATGATTTCAGAAAAAGAATATGATAGTGATATTCTTGGGGAATTAGTCGTTTATGATGAAATATCAAAACAGCCTAATAGAATTAATTGTGCTCTTCTTCCTTATAATGCTATTTGTAAAATGCTTAATAGATTGGATGAAGTATAATGGAAATAGTAGGATTAAATAGAGAAAAAGTAGAGAAGATTTCTACTATTAAGGGTGAAGATGAATGGGTAAAAGAATTTAGAATCAATAGTTATGATAATTTTATAAATAGCAAAATGCCTAAATTTGGTCCGAATATTAATATAGATTTTGATAAAATAATTTACTATAAAAATGATAGTAGTGATGAGAAAATAAAAAATAATTGGAATGATGTATTAAAGCCTGTCAGAGATGAGTTTGATGAATTAGGAGTGATTGAGAGTGAAGTTCATCTTGATGGTATAGGTGTACAATATGAAAGTGAAGTAATATATCATAATATGATTAAAGAGCTTAAAGATAAAAAAGTGATTTTTACTTCTATAGAAGATGCTCTAAAAAATTATCCTAATCTTGTAAAAAAATATTTTGGTAAAATTGTTTCTAATAAAGAAAATAAATTTGCAGCTTTAAATTCAGCTGTTTTTAGTGGAGGTAGTTTTATTTATATTCCTAAAAATACAACTCTTGATAGACCTTTGCAAAGCTATTTTAGGATTAATAGTCGGAATATGGGACAATTTGAAAGAACTTTGATTATTGTTGATGATAATAGTAGTCTACATTATATTGAAGGTTGTACTGCTCCAACCTATAGCTCATCTTCACTTCATGCAGCGGTAGTAGAAATTTATGTTGGTAAAAACAGTAAATGTAGATATTCTACAATTCAAAATTGGGCACCTAATGTTTATAATTTAGTAACTAAAAGAGCTGTTGTTTCTGATTTTGGAGAAATGGAATGGATTGATGGTAATATAGGTTCATATAAAACTATGAAATATCCTTGCTGTGTACTTAAAGGAGACAATTCAAAAGGGACTTGTGTAACAATTAGTGTTGCAAGCAAAGATCAAGAACAAGATAGTGGGGCTAGAATGATTCATTTAGGATGTAATACTCATAGTAATATAATATCAAAAAGTATTAGTCAAAATGGTGGTAATGCGACATATCGTGGAAAAGTTTATATAGATGAGAATGCTTTAAATAGTGACGCTATTGTTAAATGTGATACCTTAATACTTGATAAATATTCCAAAAGTGATACTATTCCGATTAATTCTTGTTATAATTACTCTAGTAATATTGAACATGAAGCAACTGTTTTAAAAATTAGTGATGATAACTTATTTTATATGATGAGTAGAGGAATTTCTCGAGAGAAGGCGACTGAATTAATAGTTCTTGGATTCTTAGATAAATTTAGACAAGAACTGCCTATGGAATATGCTGTTGAGTTAAATCAATTGATTAAGAGAAATTTGTAAATTGGTATTAATACTATAATGAAAAAGTTAAATTTGCTCTAAGCAAATTTCTTTTTTTTTTCGACTAAATATCTTTTTTTATACATAATTTGGTTTTTGACTAATTTTTTTTAATGATTAATATAAATAGCCGAAAGGAGGAATTTATGCTTAATCAAATAGTACTAGTTGGTAGGCTTGTTAGAGATATTCAAGTAAACAGCAGCGATAGTGGTAAAAAAATTGCCACTATTACTTTAGCAGTACCTAGAAGCTTTAAAAATAGAGATGGTATTTATGAAACTGATTTCTTTGATTGCACACTTTGGGATACTGCAGCCATTAATACTTCTAATTATTGTAAAAAGGGCGATATTGTCGGTATAAAAGGTAGAATCCAGTCCAAAATAATAGAAGAAGATGATAGACCTAATAAAAATGAAATACAAATTATCGCTGAAAAAGTAACGTTTTTATCTACTAAAAGAGACATTGATAACAAATAAAATAGAGTTCACTATTGGTTAACTTTTAACAAATTTAAATAAGTAGTTTTTATAATTATCTTAGGTTATGAGGTGATATTATGCTACTAGGAAATAGAATTAAGACATTGCGAGAAGCTAGAGGGCTTACTCAAGGTGCTCTTGCCAAAATGATTAATGTCACCAAATCTACAATAAGTTATTATGAAAGTGGGAAAAGAGTACCAACAGTTAGTAATTTACATGATCTAGCAAGAGCTTTAAATGTTAGTTTTGATTATTTAATGGGAAATGACTTTTTTGAAATTGCTGAATCTAGTGATAGTCAATATGAAATGTATATGGCTAAAGAAGAGATGGAATTTATTAGAGAAATAAGAAGATATCCAAAATTTCACGAAAAAGTTATTGATGATCCCAAAAGATGTGTTGAGTTAATCAATAAAAAACTATTTTAAAAGTGATACTATATGTTTTATGCATATAGTTTTTATTTTATATTTATAAAAATTATTCATTTTTTTCTTTATTTTTGTTATTATGTTATTGTTAGGTAGGGATATGATATGATAAAAGATATAATAGATAAAAAAAGAAGAGGACTATTTTTAACAAGGGATGAATTAGAAAGTATCTTTATGGGATATCTTAATGGGAATGTTAAGGATTATCAGATGAGTAGTTTATTAATGGCTATATGTATAAATGGACTTTGTAAAGAAGAAATATTTAATTTAACAGATATTTTTATAAAAAGTGGTGAGGTACTCGATTTTAGTGATATTGATGGAGTAAAAGTAGATAAACATTCAACTGGTGGAATTGGTGATAAAACTACATTAGTTATAGTTCCAATTGTTGCTAGTTTAGGAATTCCCGTTATTAAAATGAGTGGTAGAGGTCTTGGATATACAGGTGGTACTATTGATAAACTTGAGTCTATTAAAGGTTTTAGAATAGACCTTACTAATGAAGAAATTAACGATTCTATTAAAAAAGTTGGCGCTGTAATTACAGGGCAAACTGCTAATTTAGTACCGCTTGATAAAGTAATTTATGCTCTTCGTGATGTTACTGCTACTACTTCTTCTATCCCGCTAATTGCTATTAGTATAATGAGCAAAAAAATAGCGGCTGGTGCTGATAAGATATTACTAGATGTAAAGTATGGTAAGGGGGCTCTTGTAAGTACTTATGAAGAAGCTTTAGAACTAGGAAGTTTAATGCAAGAAATAGGTGCTAAATATAATAAAGAAGTTAGATATATAATATCTTCTATGAATAGTCCTTTAGGAAAATGTATTGGTAATGCTTTAGAAGTAAGAGAAGCTTTAGAAGTTTTAAAGGGAGAAAAAGGTGGAGACTTTTACAATTTATGTGTAGATATTGCTAGTAATATGGTTAGTATGGCTAAAAATATTGAAATAGATTATGCCAAAAAAATGGTAGAAGAGGTTTTAAATAATAATAAAGCATATTATAAATTTGTTGATATTGTAAAAAATCAAGGTGGAGATGTTGAGAATATTCCAATTAGCGATAATATATATAGAGTATACAGTAAAAATAGTGGAACTATAAAAGAAATTGATGCTTTAGAAATAGGAAAACTTAGTCTTATGCTTGGAGCTGGTAGAAAATCAAAAGAAGATACTATAGATTATAGTGTTGGAATTGTTTTAAATGTAAAAGTAGGAGATAAGGTTAATACTAATGATTTGCTTATGAGTCTATATATTAATAATATAAATAAATTTGAAGTATCTGATAATATTTTTAAAATAGAGTAATTTAGTTATGTAATTTTTATTAAAATTTTATTTTACTTTATGTGACTTTTAAAACAAAATGTCCGCTTTTTTTAAAAGGTTTTCAAAACAAAATGTCCTATTATTTTTTGGGA
>CANQWY010000025.1 GCA_947627675.1 uncultured Bacilli bacterium | reverse complement strand
AAAAAGAGAAAAATGACTTTTCTCTTTTTAATATACTGTTTTTTTATTAATGTCTACTAAATGGGGTTCACATCATTTAAGGGTGGATTTTTACTATTTTACTGGAGAGGAATATAATAAAACCACCCGCTATGCGGGTGAGAGTTGAAGAAACTATATCATTAAGAAAAAAATAATGATGAAAGCCATTATCTTATACAAGATGTAAAGGTAATATACAAAAAACTTAGAAGAGATATTAATTATTTTGACACTCTTTATTTTTTTCTTCTTGTTTATTTAGATAAATTATTACTCCTAAATAGATACTTACTGCTGGATATATTAAAATATGTCCAGATGTTTCACTAATTAATAAAAATAATATATATGACAATAAATAAGCGTTTTTCAATTTTGATTTGTATCCATAATACAAAACTATGCTACTAATAATTATTAAACCTACAATTCCATATTTATAAAATACATCAAATAAATCTATTTCTACATCTTTTCTGTTTATATTATATTTTAGACCTAATATTTTTTCGATGTCATTACTTTCTAAATAATTTTTATGGTTGTCACCAACAAAACTAAATCTATCGTTAAAAACAACTTTATTTATGCTATTTAATGAAAATATATTTTTAACTTTAAAAAAATCAGCTTGTACTATAGCGTTTTTATACGCAGTAGTATTAGTAATTATAAAACATCCTAAAATAGTAGATAAATTAATAAAAATAATTATTAATATTTTAATATAAATATTATTTTTTCTAAAATAATTAATAAATGGATTATATAAAAAGTATAAAAAAGTAATAATAACTCCACCTAACATTACTTTGGTTCCTGTTAACATGCTTACAATACTTACTAATATAGTTGTTATACTACATTCAATATACTTCTTTTTTTTAGATAAATTATTTAATATAATCGGAAGAAGAATTATAATTATAGCACTAAATTCATTTATAGAATTAAATAAACCTTTAAAGCCTTGCTTATTTACACCTTCTTGATATACATCGTTTCCTAGATTAAATATATAACATATTAAAAATAAAGTTATATATAATATGAATGAGATTGTAATATATTTATTATCAATTTTTTCTTTATAACTATAGAAAAATATTGTTGTAATTGGTAAATAAAATAATTTAAATGTATAACTAATTGTATCTATTATTGAATATTTATAAAATATTAGGTAACTAGAAAAATAAATAAACATTATAGTTGTTAATAATAGTACTAATTTTGGATTTGTCTTATTTTTTATTATATAAATAAGTGCACTGATAAAAAATAAACCTCTGATTATGATATGGATATTATAGTTTAAGTTACTACCAGCATATATATCTAGAAATGATTGTAATAAGATGAAAATGATAATTAACTTATTAAATTTATTGCTCACATTTCTCACATCCTATAATAATTTTATATTATTAATATACAATTTACAAGAACATTTTTAGGTTAAACTAATTATTAGAATTAATAAATAATAGTTACTTTATTATGATGATTTATAATTTTATCTTTTTAGTTGAATAAAAACAAAATAAGTGATAATATTTAAATATAAAAATAGAAGGAGAAAGAAAATGGAAAAAAGAAAAGATATATTGTTAGTAATACCCCTAATACTAACAATAGTTCTAATGGGGGGGGGTTACTTACGCCAAATATAGTAAGAGTATAGAGACTAAAAAGGAAATAACAATAAAAACAGGTAAAAGGTATATAGGAATATATGGAGAAAACAAAGAAAATATAGAACTAGGAAAGACATATACATTTACAATAGAAAACAGAGGAGCAGAAAACGCAAGTTATAGATTATATATCGAGAATATAGCAGATGTTAATATAAGTTATAGTTATACAAAGAACGGAATAACAACAACCGGAACGTTAGCAAGTAAAACAATAGATGAAGCTAACTTAAAAGTAGGAGAAAAAGTACAGATAACAATAACATTTACAGGGACAGGAAGTTATAAAGGAAAACTAAAAGTAGAAACAAAAGACTATATGAATGAACCAAATGCACCAAAGTTAATAGGAGATATGATCCCAGTAACATATAATGGAACAAACTGGGTAAAAGCAGATATAAATAAAAACAATTGGTATGATTATAATAGAGGAGTATGGGCGAATGCTGTAACAATAAAAGATGCAAATAAAAGAGCAGAATATAAAACTGCAGCAGTAGGAACAACAATAGATTTAAATTATGTAAACTTAATGTTAGTATGGATACCAAGATATAGTTATACATTAAGACAATCATATGGATATCAAATAGAAGGAGGATCAACACCAAGCATCAACACCCCTGGAGCGTTTGATATCAAATTTGTAGATACAAACACAACCGAAAAAGGAACAGGCAAATACACCGGAACAACGCCAACAGACTATTTTACACCATCGTCATTTTGTTGGGGCAACAGTTGTGATGTAGAGTCAACGCGAGGTAACTCAGGAAATATAGAATTATCAGGAATCTGGATAAGCAAATTTGAGTTGACAGGTTCGTTAGAAAATATTGAATCAAAGCCAAATCAAACGAGTATGATAAACAAAAATATTTCATCTTTCTTTAATTCTATAAAAGATAAAATGAATAGCACAAATGGATTAACTAAATATGGTTTAAATGGAAATTATGATACCCATATGATAAAGAACACAGAATGGGGAGCTTTTGCCTATTTAAGTCAAAGTAAATATGGAAAGTATGGCAATTCAAATTATACAAATGCCAATAAAGAGATTTATATAAATGATTATATTGGAGGCAATGAAGCTAATGTAAATGATTATAATGGTTATATTACTGGCTGTAGTAAGGGAGCCCCTAGTAGTGGCAATGATACTTTTAGTAATTCGTCTAATAATTGTTTGCATCACTATAATGAAAATATTTTAGGAACTGGAGCCAGTACAACCGGAACAATATATGGAATATATGATGTATCTGGGGGATCCTTAGATTTAGTAATGGGCAATTTCAATAATAAAATAGGAGGTTCAGGATTCAGTACTATGCCAGAAAGAAAATATTATAATCTATATACTGGAACAACAGGAATCAAAGGAGATTCTACAAACGCAGATGGAACAGCTGGCTTTTATGGAGATTATAAATATTTTACATATGCTTCCTATCCATGGTTCCGTTGTGGAGGGCTTTATCGTAATGGTGTTATTGCAGGGGTTTTCTACTTTGAACGTACACTTGGTGAAGCTAGCCCCATACATGGTTCGCGCCTTGCTATTTCTACGTGGTAGCTATAACTAAGATAATAAAAAATTTTTATTGACTTCTGAAGATAAATTATATAAATTAATATCAATAATATTTATTTTTACAAGGAGTTCAATATGAAGAGGATTATAATAATAGCAATTTCAATTATTCTTCAATTAATATTTTATTTCGTTTTTTTAATAGGATTTGTAGAACATTTTCCACTTGTACAAATATTAGTATCAATATTAAGTATTATGTTAGTACTAGGTATAATTACATTTAATAGAAATGTTAGTAATAAAATACTTTGGATAATTTTAATATTAGCATTTCCAATTTTAGGAACTCTTTTATATTTGCTTATAGGTCATAATTTATATAAAAGTAAATTCTTGAAAAATATTAATAAAAGTATTGATAAAAGTAAAAATTATTTAATACAAGATGAAAAAATTTTAGATAAAATCGAAAAAGAAGACCTTGATGTTTTTGGTCAGATAAATTATATTTCTAAAAAAGCAAAATACCCAATATATAAAGCAAATGAAGTACAATATTATCCTTTAGGCGAAGAAGTTTATAAAAAAATGTTGGAGGAATTACAAAAAGCAGAAAAATTTATTTTTATGGAATATTTTATTATTGCAACAGGAAATATGTGGCAAAATATTTTAGATATTCTTGAAGAAAAAGTTAAAAATGGAGTTGATGTTAGAGTTATTTATGATGATGTTGGTTCAAATTCTGTTCTACCTAACAAATATTATAAGGAATTAAATAAAAAGGGAATAAAATGTGTAGCTTTTAATGAATTACAACCAATTATTGCAGTTATTATGAATAATAGAGATCATAGAAAAATTACAGTTATAGACGGCAAAGTAGCTTTTAGTGGTGGAATTAATATAGCTGATGAATATATTAATCAAAAACAAAAGTATGGTCATTGGAAAGATAATGGAATTATGATTAAAGGAGAAGCAGTTTGGAATTTCACAGTTATGTTTTTAGAAATATGGAATACTTATGAAAAGGAGAAAAATAATTATAATAACTATAAATATAATTTTAATAAATCTTTAAAGACGGACGGCTATATTTGTCCATATGGAGAAAATCCTTTAGATAATGAAAATGTAGGAGAAAACATTTACATTAATATTTTAAATAGAGCTAATAAATATGTTTATATTTTTACTCCATACTTAATTATAGATACAGAATTGATGTGCGCACTTGATTTGGCTGTAAAAAGAGGTGTTGATGTTAGAATCGTAGTTCCAGGTATTCCAGATAAAAAAATAATATATTCCATAACTAGATCATATTATCCTTTACTATTAGAAAGTGGAGTTAAAATATATGAATATACTCCAGGTTTTATCCATAGTAAAGTATTCGTATGTGATGATAAAATAGCGACTGTGGGAACTCTAAATTTGGATTATAGAAGTCTGTACTTACATTTTGAATGTGGTAGTTATATATATAATTGTAGCGTAATTAAACAAATAAAAAACGATGCAATAGATACCATTGATAAGAGTAAAATGATTAATAAAAAAGATCTAAAAATGTCACTTCCAAGATTTTTCTTAAATGGTATTTTGAGATTATTTGCATCTTTATTATAAAAATAGAAACTATAATACTTGTTTATTAATTTTTACTTGAAATATCCTCTATTTATTGATAGAATTAATTTATAATAGAGGTGACATGAATGAAAGAGAATAATACTAATATTGATAGTGGTAAAGAAGAAAAAGTAAATAAAAAAGCACTGATTATTATGGTTGTTTTGATATTTTTGTTAGTAATATTAGTAGTTGGTTCTAGTTATCAAGTTTATTTATACACAACAACCGGAAAGTCAATAATTAATGAAATTTTAGGTAGAGATAGTAATATATTTAATAATGGAACTGTAACTATTGTTTATACAGAGGGAGAAAATAGTGTAAAAATAGAAAATGCAATACCTATGACTGATGAAGCTGGTATGAAAATGTCTGATCCATCTCAACTTATGGACTTTACTGTTAGCATTAATATAAATAAAAGTAGTAATGTCAGTTATGAAATAGTTGCTGAAAAAGATCAAACATCTACTATTGATAATAAATATATTAAAATTTATTTACAAAGAAGTATTAATGCTCCAACTTATGAAGAAGAAATAATTATGCCAACCAAATATACTCCAATAGAGGAAGAAGATGATTATGGAGTACCAAGTGGTAATATGGTAATTGATCAAGTTAGTGTAAGTTCAAGTATCACTTATTATTATCGCTTAAGAATGTGGCTTGATAGTAGTTATCCTCTTGATAATACTTATAAATTCTTTAGAATAAAAATAAATGTCTATGGTAAAGGTGAAAGAATAAAGAACAATAATACTACAAATAATTCAACAACGAATAATAATAATAATGGTTCGACAACTAATAACAATAATTCAACAGAAAATAATAATACATCTGATAATAATTCTACAGAAAATAAAAATCAAAATACAGAAGAAACTGAAGACAACGTTGAAGATAAAGATAATTCTACTTCTACACCTGCAGTAGATACAGATGATAAAACAGAACCTGTAAGTAGTTACTAGTTAATACAAAGTGATAAAATAAAAGTGTTGGAATGTCAATACTTTTATTTTATTTTTTTATTTGTTAGAATATTTAAGGAGGCTTAATGTATGAATGATAAAATAATAGACGAGATTGCTAATAATTTAGGTATTAAAAAAAATCAGGTAGAAGTTGTTTTGAAAATGTTAAGTGAAGGAAATACTATTCCATTTATTGCTAGATATAGAAAAGAAAAAACTGGAGCGCTTAATGAAGAAGAAATAAGAAAAATAAATGAAGTATATATATATCAAGTTAATTTATTAAATAGAAAAGAAGATGTTATAAGATTAATTAATGAAAAAGGACTTTTAACAGATGAATTAAAAAATTCAATAATGTCATGTGAAAAACTTATTGATGTTGAAGATATTTATAGACCATTTAAAGAAAAAAAGAAGACAAAGGCCACTGATGCAATTAATATGGGACTTTCAGATTTGGCTAAAATTATTATGTCTTTTCCAACTAAAGGTGATTTTGAAAGTATTAGTAAAAGATTTTTAACTGATAAAGTAAAGAATGTTGATTTTGCCGTTCAAAATGCTGGATATATAATAAGCGAATGGATAAGTGATAATGCAAGTTATAGGAAATATATAAGATCATTTATTTTTAAAAATGGACAAATTACTAGTAAATTAAAGAAAAATGCTATAGACGAAGATAAAATATATGAAATGTATTATGATTTTAAAGATTCAATAAAATATATAAAACCATATAGAGTAATGGCGCTTGATAGGGCTGAAAAAGAGAAAATATTAACGATTAATTTGGAATATGATATTGATAATATTATAAGCTATTTAGAAAATAAGATTATTAAAAATAAGGAATCTTTTGTTTCAGAAAAAGTAAAAGAATTTATTATTGATAGTTTAAAAAGATTAATTTTGCCTAGTATTGAAAGAGAAGTTAGAAGTGAATTAAAAGAAAAAGCCGAAGATTCATCGATAATCAATTTCTCTAATAATTTGGAAAAACTTTTGCTTACTCCACCTATGTCTGAAAAAACTGTTCTTGGACTTGATCCTGCTTTTAGGACAGGTTGTAAATTGGCAGTTTTGGATAAAACAGGGAAGCCTTTAGAAATTGCTGTAATTTATCCAACCGCGCCCCATAATGATATTGAAAATTCTAAGAAAAAAGTTCTTGAATTGATTGATAAATATAATATTGATATTATAGCAATAGGGAATGGAACAGCATCTCGTGAGAGTGAGGCCTTTATTGCAGATGTAATACAAAATAGCAAAAGAAAAGTTGAATATATTATAGTTAGTGAAGCTGGTGCTAGTGTCTATTCTGCTAGTAATATAGCTATAGAAGAATTTCCGGATTTAACAGTTGAAAAAAGAAGTGCTATAAGTATTGGAAGAAGATTACAAGATAGTCTTGCAGAGCTTGTAAAAATTGAACCAAAAAGCATAGGGGTTGGTTTATATCAACATGATGTTACTCCTAAAAAATTAGATGAATCACTAAGATTTGTTGTTACAAAAGTTGTAAATGAAGTTGGAGTAAATATTAATACAGCAAGTAGAAGTTTACTTAGCTATGTTTCAGGTCTTACTAAAAAAGTAATTGATGAAATTATTACAACAAGAGAGAAAAAAGGTAAATTTTTATCAAGAGAAGATGTTCATAGTCTAAAAAGCATGACACCTAAAGTATATGAACAATCTATTGGATTTATTAGAATACTTGAAGGAGATAATCCACTAGATAGAACAGCAATACATCCAGAAAGTTATGAAGCAACAATACTATTACTTAACAAATTAGGATTTACGTCTAATGATATTGGTAAAAATGATTTAATAGAAAAAATTAATTCTATAGATATTAATTCTATAAGCAAAGAATTAAATATTGATAAATTTACATTAGAAGATATTATTTTGTCTCTTAAAAATCCAGGAAGAGATCCTAGAAATGAAATGCCTAAACCAATTTTAAGAAATGATATTTTACATATAGAAGATTTAAAAATTGGCGATAAATTAGAAGGAACAGTTAGAAATGTTGTTGATTTTGGACTTTTTATAGATATTGGCTTAAAAAATGATGGACTTGCTCATATTTCTAAACTATCTAGAGAGTTTATTAAAAATCCTAGAGAATTATTTAGTGTTGGCGATATTATTACTTGTTATGTAGACGATATATCACTAGAAAAGAAAAAAGTTAGTTTAACACTTTTAAAAGATTAAAAAAGACTATACTAGTTTGTACTATAAATACAATTAGTATTAGTCTTTTAATTTATTTTTATCAATCTTTTTGAATTGTTTAGTTCTTCTATTAGTTCTTGTTTATTTATATTTTCTAATACAACTTTTACATAATTATTTAGAAATAGATTATAAATTTCATCATATTTTATACTTTTTATTTTTGAATATGAAAGTTCAATAATTTTTTTATCTTTTTCTAATTCTTGTAAATATAAATCTAGATTTTTATCTTTGCCATATTTTTTATTTAATTTAGAAAAATATTTTTTTATTTTAGTTTCTGTATACAAAAAAGCATAATATTCATCTGGAATCATTCTATAAATATAATATTCATCATTTAATAGATAATTTAAAGAATTTTTTAAACAGGTAATATTTTTATAAACATAGAATATCACTTGCTCTTTATGTTCTAGAGGTAATTTTTCAAATGGATATTTGTCAATAGATTTATTAGTATTATTATGATATCCTTCATGGATTATACAATCTAATAAAAATATATTTATATATTGTACTTCTCTTTTTACTATTTTTTTATTTTCAAAATATTGTTTTTTACCTTTTTCAATTAAATCTTTTCTTGCATATATTTTTTTATTTGAATGAATAGTAAGAAAATCCATTAGATATTCATCTATTTTATAGTTTTCATTTAAAATGACTATTTTATAAGGTTCTCTATTTTGTATTTTTGCCTGATTATTTTCAAATTCTTGTAATAGATAGATTCTTTCCTCTTCTTTTATAGAATAAAAATTTTTAGAATGAAATAATTTAAATAATAATAACTCTTTTTGATATATATTAAGCCTTTTGTATTTTTTTGAATTAAAAAAATTTTGTAAAGACTTAGTTTTTGTGATGTTTTGCATTTCAATTTTCCCCATTATTTAATATTAATAGTAATTTTTTTGTTTATATCTGTTATTAACTTATCATCTTTTAAATTTTTAAGCTCTCTCATCATAGCACTTCTATCAATTGCTAGGTAGTCTGCTAGATCAGTATAAGTATACCTTAAATTAAAAGATTTTGAATTATTTTTTTTTGCTTGCAATTCGAAATATGATAATAGTTTGTTTCTAATACTTCTTGTTGTTAAAAGTTCAATTCTTTCATTTCTTTTTATTAATTTTTTAGTAACATTTTTAAATAGGTTATTTAATAATATTATGGCATTTTCATTTGATTTACATTTTTTTAGTAATTCGTTATATTCAATAAAAGTAACTTTACATTTTGTTGTTGCGATTACTGATAATTCACTGCTAATTGTTTCTACAAACATATCAGAAAAGATATCTCCTTCTGCTAATTCATCTATAATTGTTCGGACTCCATCATAGTCAAATCTAACTAAATTTGCGTTGCCACTTTCCATAATTCCAATTATATTTCGGCCACTTATTGAATAGGCAATTGTCTCTGTCTGAGTGTAAAGATGAGTGGTTGACTGTAAATCATGTAAAAGTTTTTTTAAGTTTTTTTCTTCAATATTTTTATAAATCCCTTGTTTTTCAACCATCTTTTGTCACATCCATTTCCTAAAAAAAATTATAATGTAAAATTGTTGTATTTGCAACAGATTTTTTTAAAAATATGAAATATCATTAATATGTAAAATGAAGGTGAGGTAAATTATGAAGGTAATAAAGAGAGATGGCGTAAGCGTAGATTATGATAGAGAAAAAATAAGAGTTGCTATTAATAAAGCTAATAACTGTGTAAATGAAGAAGATAGAGTATCTGATAGACAAATTGAAAATATTATTAAATATATAGAAAAGTTAAATAAAAAGAGAATGGTTGTTGAAGATATTCAAGATATAATAGAAGAGAAATTAATGGGTCTTTCTAAATATGCTCTTGCTAAAGAATATATTACATATAGATATAATAGAGCATTAGTTAGAAAAGCTAATACAACTGATGAATCTATTTTAAGTTTGATAAAAAATAATAATAAGGAATTAGCTGAAGAAAACTCTAATAAAAGTACAACTTTAGCATCGACTCAAAGAGATTATATTGCAGGAGAAGTATCAAGAGATTTAACAAGAAGAATTTTACTTCCTGAGAAAATAAGCAAAGCTCATGATGAAGGCATTTTACATTTTCATGATGCAGATTATTTTATTCAACCTATATTTAACTGTTGTTTAATAAATATAGGGGATATGCTTGATAATGGAACTGTAATGAATGGTAAAATGATTGAAAGTCCTAAAAGTTTTCAAGTTGCTTGTACTGTTACTACTCAAATAATTGCTGCTGTTGCTTCTAATCAATATGGTGGTCAATCAGTTGATCTTTCTCATCTAGGTAAATACGTTAGGAAAAGTAAACAGAAATTTTTAAAACATGTAAAAGCTAAGTATGGAAAAAAATTATCAAAAGAGGAAATTGAAGATTTAGTAATGGATAGGTTAAAGGACGAAATAAAAGCGGGAGTACAAACAATTCAATATCAAATTAATACATTAATGACAACTAATGGTCAATCTCCATTTGTAACACTATTTATGTATTTAAAAGATGATGATCCATATATTGAAGAAAATGCGATGATTTTTGAGGAAGTTATCCGTCAAAGAGATGAAGGAATTAAAAATGAAAAAGGAGTATATATTACCCCAGCTTTCCCTAAACTTATTTATGTTCTTGATGAAAATAATTGCTTAAAAGGTGGAAAATATGATTATTTAACTAAACTTGCTGTTAAATGCTCTAGTAAGAGACTTTATCCAGATTATATTAGTGCTAAAAAAATGAGAGAAAATTATGAGGGAAATGTATTTAGTCCAATGGGATGCAGAAGCTTTTTAGCGCCTTATAAGGATGAAAATGGTAATTATAAATTTGAAGGTCGTTTTAATCAAGGAGTTGTTTCAATTAATTTACCACAGATTGGTATTATTGCCGAAGGAAATGAAGAAACTTTTTGGAAAATATTTGATGAAAGATTAGAATTATGCCGTGAGGCCTTAATGTGTAGACATGAAGCTTTACTTGGAACACTTAGTGATACATCACCAATTCATTGGCAATATGGAGCAATAGCACGTCTTAAAAAGGGTGAAAAAATAGATAAATATTTAAATAGTTATTATTCAACTATTTCACTTGGCTATATTGGTATTTATGAATTATGTGTATTAATGAAAGGCTGCTCACATACTGAACCTGAAGGAGAAGAATTCGCACTTAGAGTTATGAAATATATGCGTAAGAAATGTGATACTTGGAAGAAAGAAACTGGACTTGGTTTTGCTCTTTATGGAACACCTGCTGAAAGTTTGTGCTATCGTTTTGCAAGAATAGATAAAGAAAAATATGGAACTATTAAAGATGTTACTGATAAAGGATACTATACTAATAGTTATCATGTTGATGTAAGACAAAAGATAGATGCATTTTCTAAATTTAAATTTGAAAATCAATTTCAACCAATTTCATCTGGTGGATGTATATCTTACGTAGAAATACCTAACATGCAACACAATTTAAAAGCAATGGAAGAAGTAGTAAAATTTATATATGATAATATTCAATATGCTGAATTCAATACAAAATCTGATTATTGCCATGTTTGTGGTTTTAATGGCGAAATTAAAGTCAATGATGATTTAGAATGGGTTTGTCCAAACTGTGGAAATAAAGATAAAAAGAAAATGAATGTTACTAGACGTACTTGCGGTTATTTAGGAGAAAATTTCTGGAATGTAGGAAAAACAAAAGAAATAAAGTCAAGAGTTACTCATTTATAGGAGGTTTTATGCATTACGCTTCAATAAAGAAATATGATGTTGCTAATGGAGAGGGAATTAGAATTTCCCTTTTTGTTAGTGGATGTCCACATCATTGCAAGAATTGTTTTAACAAGGAAGCTTGGGATTATGATTATGGCAATTTATTTACTGAAAAAGAAGAAAATGATATTTTAGATTTTTTAAATAATGATTATATTAAAGGGCTTTCTTTACTTGGTGGAGAACCTATGTTTCCTGAGAATCAAAAGAGACTAATTCCTTTTTTAAAAAAAGTAAAAGACAAGTATCCTGATAAAGATATTTGGTGTTATACTGGATATATATATGATAAGGAAATAATTAATGATATGTGTAAAAAAAATGATTTTACTAAAGAGTTTTTATCATATATTGATGTTTTGGTTGATGGTAGATTTATCGAATCTAAGAAAGATGTATCTCTATTTTTTAGAGGAAGTTCTAATCAAAGAATAATAGATATTAAAAAGAGTTTGCGATCTAATAAAGTTATTCAAATTGAGATGAAAGGTGAAGGAGTGAAAATTGATGCGTAGTAGAGGTTTTGAAGTAGTTAGTGAGTATAAAGATAAAAATATTAATTTGCCTATTAGAAAAACAAAGTATTCTGCAGGTTATGATATAGAAGCAGCTGAAGATGTTGTAATACCAGCCTTTAAACCAGGTATTAAACCTACATTAATACCTACTGGACTAAAAGCATATTGCGGTAAAGATGAGTACTATATGCTTGTAAATAGAAGTAGCGGTCCTAAAAAAGGATTAGTTATGGCAAATAGTATTGGAATTATTGATTGTGATTATTATAATAATGAGTCAAATGAGGGTCACTTTTTCTTTCAATATTTTAATATTAAAGATACTGATATAGTAATTCATAAAGGTGATATTATAGGTCAAGTAATATTCCAAAAATATTTGATTACTGACTTTGATAATTCTGATGGAGTTAGAAGCGGTGGTTTTGGTTCTACAGATGCAAAATAATAGTTTTTAGTAAATTAAAAAAATAAAAAGGTACCTATATATTTAGGTATTCTTTTTGTATATCATCCATATTATCACTTATAATTACAGTTATTAATTCACCCGGAGTACAATCTAAATTATCACAAAACTCTTCAATATATCTAAAAGAGATAGAATTAGTTTCACCTCTAATTATCCTATTTAAATTTCTAGATGTTAAATTCATTTGTTGACATAACCAATATTTTGATTTACCCTTTCTCTTTAATAATTCCTCTATATTAATCTTTATCATATACTTTACCTTCCTTCAAAAGTTATTGTATAAAAATAAATAAATGTAAATAAGATACTTGAGTTACCCTTAAAAATTTTACTATTTTTTGGCTATTTAATTATAGAGTATTTTTTTTATTAATCAATATTTTGTACTTAAAATGTACATTAAGAGGTATAATTTGCATAAAATAAAAAAAATTTAGTTAACTATATTTTTCCATTAAAATTTATGATAGACTATTATTATGAAAAGAAAGTTAAAGTTAAAGTTAAAGAAAAATATTTTAAATAAAATAGTAATTTTTATAATTTTTATATGTGTTTTAATAGCTATGTTTTTAATAACATTTTATGTTTATTGTAATAGTCGTGAAATAGATAGTTATAATAAAAATAAAATTGATTATAGCTATATAGAAATATATAAAATGAGTGATTCTTTTGCTGTTATTGATAATAAAGAACTTCATTTTGTAATAGATAAGCATAATAATATTTATATAATTGCTATTTATAAAAGCGATATTGATAAATATAAAGCTATAATAGATTATTCTTATGGTAGAATAAAAAAATCTAAAAGTATAAAGGTATATGGATTACCAATAAAACAAAATAATGAAATAAAAGATTTAGTTATTAAATATGTTAATAACTTTCTATCTTATGGTGAAAAGATTCCTATAACGCTTGAAAATTATAATGAATATATACCTGATACATTTCTTGATACAACAGTTAGCTATTATTATAAATTTAATTATGTTGTCTTTTTGCTTTTCCTAATTTTTGGAATAATTTTCCTTATATTTATCAAAGTAATGTTTTTTAAAAAAATAGATGAAAAAAATTAGAGATTATCTTGAATTTTTTTCTTTTTAATATATAATAAGTTACGTATTGATTTTGGGGAGGTAGGAATATGTTTGAAAATAAAACGATAGTCTTTGTAAGTAGTGATATAGTCTTATTTCCTAATTCAGAAATTCGTTTTGAAATAAGTAGTAATTATGAAAAAGAGTTATTTAATAGTGTTTCAGAAACTTCACATAAAGTTTTATTGGTAAATCCTTATGATAATAGCAATTTACCTGATATAATGATGCTTCCAAATATTGGAATACTTGCTAATTTAACTCTTAATATGAATATGCCAAATGGAAAGAATAAAATTACTTTAGTTGGGCTTAAAAGAATAAATATATTTAATTATTCCATAGATAATAATAATATGTATTATGCAGAGTATAATGAAATTGATAATCAAAGAATTGTTGATGAACATTATAAAAATATTTTAATTAAGGCAGTTAATAAATATGTAAATAAAGTGCCATATGTTTCAAATGCTGTTATGAATAAAATAGATTTAGTTGATAATATTAATGATTTAACAGATTTAATAATTAGTTTTTTACCTTTTGGAATAGAGAAGAAAAAGAAGTATGTTATAGAACTTGATAGTTATAAAAGATGTAATTTATTATTATCTGATATGAATGATGATATTAAATATGTAGAATTAGAGGAAAAAATAGAAAGACAAGTAGAAAAAGAAATGGATAATGTTCAAAAAGAATATTATTTAAGAGAAAAAATAAATGTAATACAAAAAGAACTTGGAGATAGTGATGGTAAAGATAGTGAAATTGAAAGATTTAAGAAAAAATTAAATTCTCTTAAATGCCCAGTAAATATAAAGAAAAGAATAAAACTGGAATTAAATAGATATGCCGCAACATCAAATAATTCTCCTGATATTACTTTAATTAGAGATTATCTTGATTGGATGTTTAATCTTCCTTGGAATAAATATACTAAAGATAATAGTAATTTTAATGAAGTTATAGATGTTTTAAATGAATCTCATTTTGGTCTTTATAATGTAAAAGAAAGAATTTTAGAGTATTTAGCAGTAAGACAAAACACTAATAATTTAAAGAGTCCTATACTTTGTTTGGTTGGGCCACCAGGTGTAGGAAAAACTACTTTAGCATTATCTATTGCAAAAGCTTTAAATAGAAAAACTACTAAGATAAGTGTAGGTGGAATTAATGATGAAGCTGAAATCGTAGGACATAGAAGGACATATGTTGGTGCAAATCCTGGTAGAATTATCCAAGGTTTAAAAAGAGCAGGTAGTAGTAATCCTGTATTTATAATTGATGAAATAGATAAAATGAGAAAAGATATTAAAGGAGATCCAGCAAGTAGTTTGTTGGAAGTCTTAGATCCAAGTCAAAATAGTCATTTTTCCGATCATTATATTGAAGAAGAATATGATTTAAGCAAAGTTATGTTTATTGCAACTGCTAATTATATTGATCAAATACCTTATGAACTTAGAGATAGGTTAGAAATTATCGAAGTTTCAAGTTATACCGAATATGAAAAATTTGATATATGTAAAAACTATATTATTCCTAAGACTTTAGACTCATTTAATATTACTTCTTTTAACGTTCAATTTAAGGATGAAGCAATAATGGATATTATAAGATATTATACTAAAGAGGCCGGTGTAAGAGAGCTTGAGAGAAAAATATCAGCTATTCTTAGAAAAATTGTAAAGAAATTTTTAATTGACAAAAGCATAGCTTTATATGAAATTGATTCTAAGATGGTTCAGGATTTATTAGGAAAAAAGAAATATTCTTATAATGAAATAGATAAAATAAAAAGAATTGGTGTTGTTAATGGAATGGCCTATACTTCTTTTGGAGGAGATATTTTACCAATAGAGGCAACTTATTATAAAGGTAGTGGTAATTTAATACTTACTGGTAATTTAGGAGAAGTAATGAAAGAATCTGCTCATATAGCATTTAGTTATATAAAGGCTCATGCTAATGATTTTGGAATTGATTTAAAACTTTTATCTGATAATGATATTCATATTCATGCTCCAGAAGGTGCTGTTAGTAAAGATGGACCTAGTGCTGGGGTTACTATTACAACTGTGCTTATAAGTTTATTTACAAAAAAAGCAGTAAAATCAAGTATTTCTATGACAGGAGAGATGACTTTATCTGGAAAAGTATTACCTATTGGAGGAGTAAGAGAAAAAGTAATAGGTGCTCATAGAGCTTCTATTAAAACTATATATTTGCCAGAAGAAAATAAAAATGATCTAGATGAAATTGATAATAAAATATTAAAAGATATTAAATTTATATTTGTAAATGATTATCAACAAATGTATAATAGTATTTTTAAGAGGAGTTAGTATGTTTATTGATAGTAGTAAACTAGATATTATAAGAATAAAAAATATTCTTATAAGTTTAGATAATAATAGTTTATATAAATTAATTGACGATAATTATTCATATTACATAAAAATAATAAATCGTTTAATAAAAGAAGATGAAAATTTTCTTCTTCTATCAGATAGATTAATTGATAGAGTTCAAAATATAATTGATTATGGTAGATTTAAAAAAGAGAATAAAAGTAAAGAAATTATAGAAGATAGTAATAATCTTATTATTTCTATTAATCAAATGAAAAGTTATACTGAAGATGAATTTTTTTCTAGAGTACAATCATATTTAAAAGCTGATTTTTATCTTAGAACATTGTATAATTCTACTTATAATTATTATTTTGATAAAAATTGTAGTAGAAATAATGAATTTTGGTTAGAAGCCTTTGAAGGTGCTTGTTTATATGATATTCAATTGCAAAGAAGTGATTATAAATTTTATGAATCAACTTTAAGTAATAATTTTTCTCTCTTTTTTGAAAAAGAACAAGAAATTAATTTTATATCTTCTTTAAATATATTATCTCATTATTTACCTGAGCTATTTACAAAGGAAAATATTGATATTTATGATAAAATTTTACAAAAAATAAAAAAATCTGATTCATTTTATACAAAGCTTGCCAAAAAAACCCAAAAATCATTAAAAAAATTAAATAGACTTTAAGTCTTTTTTTTTATTATTATACATACTATTAATTGAGGAGGATTATATGAAAAAGACTTTATCGTTTGAAAAAGATTTAACATTTCAAACTATGATAGGAGAAGTTACAACAATATCTTTTGAAGAGGATTTAAAATTTGTAAATAAAAGCGAAATAGAAGGTAACTTTTATATTAGTGGTAAATATAAAATGACAGAAGCAAGTGCTATTATTGAAGATTTCTCTTATAGTATTCCAATTGAAATAACTACAATAGAAAATTATGATTTAGAAACAACTAAAATAGATGTTGCTAATTTTACGTATGAAATTATAGATGACAACGTTTTAAGGTGCAAAATAGATATTTTAGTTGAGGGGCTAGAGGAAGTTTTAGTAGAAGAAACAGAAAAGGTTGAAAATAAAAAAGAGATAATAGAAGAAAAAGAAGAAATACAAATTGATAATAGAGAAAATAAAGATAATATTATAGGAGAAACTGCTGTATTAGAAGAAAATGAAGAAGAAATAAAAGAAAGCGAAGTCATTTGTAATAATGAAGATAGTTCTGTAAATGATGATAATAATGATAATGATAATAATGAACTACGTGATTGTGATGGTGATCTAGAAGAAAATATAGATATGGAACTTCCAATAAAAGAATCTATAGACAATAGTAATATAGAAAAAGTTGATGTTAAAGATGAGTTAGAAAACACTAATATTAATAATTATTTAGAAAAAAATGAAAAGAGTGATATTATGGAAGAAAATACTACTAAAAGAGAAAATGCAACTATAAAAGTAAATTCGTTATTTGCAAATTTAGGTGATGAAAATGATACTTTTGCAACTTATTCTGTTTATATAATGCGAGATGGAGATACTTTAGAGAAGGTTATGGATAAATATAAAATAGAAAAAGAAGAATTAGAAATATATAATGATTTAAGTACAATTGAATTAAATTCTAAAGTAATTATACCATCAAGTAAAAATGAGTGATTTAAGAAAAACATTAGATAAATATAATATTAAACCACATAAATATAGGTATATTAATAAGACTTGTATTCTGTATACTGATAATGAAAAGTATGTTATAAAAAATAGGAAAAGATTAGATAAAGATAAGTTATATGATTATTTATTATCAAGAGATTTTTCCTTTTTCTTATATCCAGAAAATGATTTATCTGATGATTTTGAAATATATGCTTATTTAGATGAGGTTAATATAAAAAAAGAAGAAAAAGCTAAAGATTTAATGTATGTAATAAGTGATTTACATAATAGAACTACTTCATATAAAAATGCTGATTTGGATAAAATAAAAGAAATATATGAAGAGAAAAGTGCCGAAATAGAATATTTATTTAACTATTATAATGATTTAGAAGAAGTTTTTATAATGCATGTTTATAATAGTCCAGGAGAGTATTTACTTTTAAGAAATATAGATAAGATATATAATACATTAAACTATAGTAAATTTTTATTAGATGAATGGTATAAGTTAGTTGAAAATAATACAAAAATGAGGATTACTTTAATTCATAATAGATTAAAATTGGATCACTTTATAGATAATAAAGATGCAAAACTTATTAATTTTGATTATGCAGAATATAATAATCCTATTTATGATTTTGTTTATTTTTATAAAAATCATTATAAAGAACTTGATATGGATAGTTTATATCAAATATATCAACATAAATTTAGATTTACTAAAGAGGAGGAATTATTATTTTTTATAGAGCTAATAATACCTTCGAAAATTAAATTTACGGATAATAACTATACTAATTGTCTTATGGTATATGATTTAAATAAATATTTAGACACTACACGTGATTTTATTTTAAAACAACAAGAGAAAGATCAAAAAAGATATAACACAAAACAGAGTTAGTAAAATAATAGCATTTAATCTAGTTGTTATAAAGACTAATATTATGGCTTGATAAAAAACAATTATTAATAAAGAAAATACAAGGCCTATATATAGAAGAGAAGATCTTCTTTTTTGTTTGCAATAATTACATCTACAATATATTGGATGCTTATTTTTCATATAACTTCACCTATTGTAATTTATGTATTTTAATATAATTTGTTTCATGATATAATTATATAGAGATGATGATTTTATGAATAATAAAGGATTTACTTTGATTGAATTGATGGCAACAGTAACTATTATGGGCTTTGTATCATTAATCGTATATCCATCTATTAGTAGTGCAATTTCTTCAAATAATAGTAGCTCTTGTAAATATTATGAAAAAACGGTTGTTAGCGCTAGTAAGCGGTTCATTCAAAAAGAGTCTGTAGATATAAAAGAAGCATATGGAGGTAATTTTCCATCTTCGTATAGAATAGATCAGTCAACTTTGGTTAATAGTGGATATATTGATGATTATAATGATAGTAAAACTAGCGTAAGGAATATCTATGTAATCGTAAGATATAATAGTAGTAATAATACATACACTTATGAGAGTCATCTAACTTGTTTAAATAAAGGTGGTAAAAATATATATAATAGTTAACAGAAACTGTACTTGATTTTATAAATTAACCACAAGTCAAAAATAAGGTATTTACAAATACTGTAAATTAGGTGTAATATGTAAATATAAGAATAGAGTCCTATAATACGACAAAAAAAGAAAAGAAATAAAAGTATTATAAGG
>CANQWY010000024.1 GCA_947627675.1 uncultured Bacilli bacterium | reverse complement strand
CTTCCTGTAAATGTTATTGTTATAGTTATCTTTTCTCCTACTTTTAAGTTGGCTTCATCTATTGTTTTACTTGCTAACGTTCCTGTTGTTGTTATTCCATTCTTTGTGTAAGTATAACTTATACTACTATTTTCTATATTCTCGATATATAGTCTATAACTTGCATTTTCTATTCCTCTATTTTCTATTGTGAATGTATATGTTTTATTTAATTCGATATTTTCTTTGTTTGCTCCATATATTCCTATATACCTTTTACCTGTTTTTATTGTTATTTCTTTTCTTGTTTCTATACTCTTACTATATTTGGCGTAAGTAACCCCCCCCCATTAGAACTATTGTTAGTACTAGGGGTATTACTAACAATATATCTTTTCTTTTTTCCATTTTCTTTCTCCTTCTATTTTATACTTAAATTCTACATCATCTATTTTTTATTTTCAAGTACTTTATTTTTACACCATTTTTCTATCCAAAATAAAAAACTAATAATTTTTTATTAGATTTTTATAAATATTGTTATAGACTTTATTATAGTCTTTTATAACACTTTTATTTTTTAAATAACTGCTATGTAATAACATAGCAGTTAACACATTTCTAAGCTAGACTAGTGTTAAATTTCACTAAAATCTTCGTAATAATAATGAAAGTATTACCCTTATTATGTAAAACGAAGTATTTAGCATATTTTAATTATTGCCTCTTCACTTAATTTTGATCTAAAGTTATACCATAGTAATTCATAGACCAAATAGGTATATTATTAGAAGTATAAATTACTTTTTGTCACATAAATTTTATCAACCAAATATGCATAATGTTATGGCGTTGGGACATTATTATATTAATAATCAAATGAACTTTCTCTTTAAGATTGGACTTCTTTTACATTAGCATAAGTTTGGGTTTTGCCTCTACTAAAAATTTATATAAATCACTACTCATTAAAATCCTCTTCTTAATTTAATTTTAGCATGACAACATAAAGAGCTGTATAAGTTTATTTTAAAAATCTTTAAAATAAAAAAGAAAACTTCACTTGTCATTTTAATGTCTTTATTAATTCTTGGCTTTTAGATGGAATTTCTTCAAAAGAACTGTTCATTAATTCATCATAAGCAAAATTAAATAAGGAATTTTGATTTTTTAAAATTTCTTCTATCATTAATTTGAATTTATTGGGAAAAATATCAATATATTCACTAATGTTTTTATAACTTTCAATAATATATTCTATATCATCTTTTCTTCTAGTAACATAAAAGAAAAAGATATTTCTAATAAAGAACCTAGTTATAACGTCTTCTAAAGAACTAAGATTTTCTAAATTATTTAGGTCATAATATTTACTAAGTATATGTTTCAACTTTTTTATCCTTACCATTTTTTTCTCTATACAATCTCTTTGAAACAATATTTGCAACGTTAAATTTGCAATATCCCCGTTTAATGACAAAAATTTTGATTCATACCTAGGAAATTTATAATTATTTATATAATCAGTTTGTTTAAGTAACCTTTCTAAAGTACTGCATCCACTAACTCTTATAAAATCTTCATCTTTATATATATTTATCGGAATTAAATTAGAATCATAATATCCCTTATACACATTGCCATTTTTATTTGTATATAGTAATTCAAAAATACATAAATTAGGAAATTTTTTATAGATTTTTATATCGACATTATCAATTTTTTTACTATTTTCAAATACAGTATCGAATGTTTTCTTTAATAATCTTACATTTTTACTTTTTGTATAATCTTCATTATATATTTGGCAAACATCTAAATCAGAAAAGTTAGATATGTAATCATATTTTTTATAAATTGGATATGATCCATAAATAAAATATGAATCATTATATGGCGTAATATCCTCTAAAAATGATGAATAAATATAATCTGAAATTAGTAAATTTGGATTTACATTTTTTTCTTTATTTAAAAACTCTAATATCTTACAAAAATCTTCTGAATTAATCATTAATGGCATACTATCATCTGTTTTTTGTTTTTCAGTATATCCAATTAATATAGGCTCGTAATTTAAATTTTCACAACATACATTAAAAAAATGCTTATTATTTATACTTTTATTATGAATATGTCCATGATAATTAATACCATTACTATTATTAAATTCTCTTATTAAAAATGGCAAATTATTGTCATCTAATTCATCATTACATAACGGAAAATGAGATAAAAACTTATCTTGAATTTTTACAGGTGTAGTAAATATACCTTCAAATCCTAACTCATTATATTGTTTAATTATATTGTCACTATCATGATTACCTAATAATAAATATTTATAACCATTCATCATTGCTAATATTTCCTTTATATTACTTTTTTTAAAACAAAAATCTCCTAGAAAAATTACTATAGCATCTTTTTCTACAATACTATTGTGCTTATTTATAATATATTCATTCATTTTTACTATATCAGTAAATTCTGGCCTTTGATATTTAATAATATTCATATGATAAAAGTGATGATCACTTATTATATATATTTTTTTATTTGGATGTTTTCTACATAAAAAGTTGAAAATATCTTTATAATATGAAACATTATTCATAAAAATCCCCCTTTTTTATAGTATTATATTTTACAGCAAATAAAGCAAATGTCAAGGAAATATAAATTGGACAAAAACTAAATTTTGAAATTTCATGTCAAATAATAACTTATAATTTCAAAAAGTATTGACGAACAAAAAAGAACATTTTAAAATCATAGTAGAAAGAAGGGATATAGATGGATAAAAAAGAAATAGAAGACAAATTTTTAAAAAGAAATTTAGAATCTCTATTTATTACAAATGGAGCTTCAACAGATTCGCCACAAGTATTAGGAGCAATGATTACTGCTGCTTCCTCAATGGCACTACAATCAGAAAAAATTTCAAAAGAAGATACAATTACGGAATTATTAAATTTATATGAAAAAAGCGATGATAAAGAAGTAAATCAATTTATTGGAATAGGGCCTCAATATGTAAAACCATTAACGGGATATGCCGTAGATTTTAATGATTATAGTGCTGCACATATGGCATATCAACAACAAATGGATTTATATAATAACATATATGATGAAATAGAAGTTCGTTTAAATCAAAAAAGTTCTGAAATTACTAGATAATATTTAAAAAGTAAGATAGAAAAACAATAGCACATATTTATAGCTATTGTTTTTTTATATGGATAAAAATAATTATACTTATTATTTACTTTTTTTAACATCTAATCATTTTTATAAACATATTTTTAAGGGCTAATTTCATAAAATAAGCAATTAAATTATTCACCTTTAAGTTTAACCTTATTGATAATCTTCTTCAATTAATACTATTATGGCATTGGAAAAGCTACTACTTTATTTCACATCATTGCAATATGCATCATAAAGCTCATTAATGATTTTTTCATTACTTTATAATTATTGAATCATTAATAATATATTCTAGAAATATTTATTAAATTAATCTTCCCCTATTTGAAGAAATATCTTCATTAGTAACTTTCTTAATATTATTTATTTGGTTATGTAAACTAACATTATATCCATATCCTATTAATTCCTCGATTGTATAATCTAAGTCTTCTTGTAGATTTTTATCATTTATAACATTAATATACTCTTTACCAGTATGACTAACGATTCTTTTTTTATCGTCTATTGGAGTGCTTAAATAAATTGCCTCACATGAAAATCCATTACCGTATATTCGAGCATTAGCTTCTGTTAATTCAACAAACCCTTTAGTTAATAATTCTGTTGCAAACGATATACCCTCAGGAGTTTTGCAAACGTAATAACCTGCGCTTGGACTTGTTTTATCCTTGAATTGAAGTCCTCCTTCAAAATATCTACCTTCATTACATTCAATAGCTAAAAAAAATTGACGGTATGTAACATCTATTAAAAATTGCTTTTCATATATCTGATTGCCATCTTTTATAGGTAACGTACAAGTAGCAAAAGCATGTCTGTCTGTGCAATCAGGTAATGAGCAAACATTATTTATTGTTACCTGTACTCCTAATTCTAAAAGTGGAAAAACAGTTGCAGCCTGGGAAATACCACAAGAACCTCCTAATGAATCTTCAAAAAATTCTATTTCACCAATACTACTATTTGAAAGTCCAGCCCGGGCATTTTGAACATTAGCTGCAAGAATTAAATTAGCATCTTCAATACTTATACCATCTATAACGCCATTTTTTCTATTAGCCAAAACATTTTCCAATCGATATAAAGCTTCTTGTTTTTTATTATTATCTATAACATATTCTACAGGTCTACTTTCAATTATAAATAGCGTTTTAGCCTTAGAAAATAATTCTGCATCATAAGTAGAAAATTCATGTTGATAACAAAATTTACTATATGAAATATATAAATTCATAAACATTGCAAGTTTTTCGTTTACGTTAGGCATTTCTAATATTTTATACATCATATTTAAATATTTTTGTTTTTGTTCTTCCACATTATCACTCCAATAAATTCTTATCTAACATCTATCTTTTCTTTTCCACCCATATAAGGCTGTAAAACAACTGGAATTTTAATACTTCCATCTTTTTGATAATTATTTTCAATTAAGGCAATTAATCCTCTTGGTGTTGCTACTACAGTATTATTTAACGTATTAACAAAATAAGTTCCATCTTTTCCTTTTGTTCTAATTCCCAAACGTCTTGCTTGAGCATCGCCTAACGTTGAACATGAGCCAACCTCGAAATATTTTTGTTGTCTTGGACTCCAAGCTTCTACATCACATGATTTTACTTTTAAATCAGCAAGATCACCACTACAACATTCTAATGTTCTTACTGGAACGTCTAAACTCCTAAAAAACTCAACAGTATATTGCCACATTTTATTATACCAATCCATAGAATCTTCTTCTTTGCATAAAACTATCATTTCCTGTTTTTCAAATTGATGAACTCTATATAGACCTCTTTCTTCTAATCCATGAGATCCTCCTTCTTTTCTAAAACATGGAGAATAGGATGTCATTGCAATTGGTAGATCTTCTTCTTTTATAATTTGACCTTTAAACTTACCAATCATTGAATGTTCTGACGTTCCTATTAAATATAAATCTTCACCTTCTATCTTATACATCATAGCTTCCATTTCTGGAAATGACATAACGCCTTCTACTACATTACTTCTAATCATAAATGGAGGAATTGCATAGGTGAAACCTTTATCTATCATAAAATCTCTCGCATATGAAAGTACTGCTTCATGTAGTCTTGCTATATCCCCTAACAAATAATAAAATCCTTGCCCACTAGTTCTACCAGCAGCTTCCTTATCCATCCCCCCTAATCTTTCAATTATATCAGCATGATATGGTATTTCATAATCTGGTACAAATGGTTCTCCAAATTTTTCAATTTCAACATTTTTACTATCATCTTCTCCTATTGGGACAGATTTATCCATAATATTTGGAATAACCATCATTCTTTCTTTTATAGAATCAGCTAAAGCATTTTCTTCCTTCTCTATTTTTGCTAGTTCTTCGTTAATTTCAATAACTCTTTTTTTCTTATTATTAGCATCATCAATTTTTTTATCGCGCATCAATATACCAATCTCATCACTAGTATTATTTCTTTCTTTTCTTAAAGAATCTATTTTCTGTTTTAATTCTCTAATTCTAATATCTAGTTCTAAGACTTCATCAACTAAAGGCAATTTTTCATCTTGGAACTTTTTCCTTATATTTTCTTTTACTAACTCTTTATTTTCTCTTATTAATTTTATATCTATCATAATTTTCTCCCTTTCTAACAATTAAAACTATTATAAAAAAACAAAAGAATGATACATAAAGGAGTGCTAAGCACGGTACCATCCTTTTATTTTCTTAATTTTATAACGGTATACACCGGAAGCATAGCTTCATCTCATAGAGTAGATTAAATAAGTATTTATAACTATTTTCACCAACCATAGTCTCTCTAAAATAAATAAAATATTATATTCTCTAATCACTGACTTTTCTTAATTATAAAATTATTTTTTTATTTTTACAAGTCTATTTTAAAAATATACATCATAAATTTATAACATAGAAAGGAATGATATAATAATGGAAACACTTAAAGTTTCATCAAAATCTAATCCAAGTAGTGTGGCAGGTGCTCTTGCAAATGTATTTCGTGAAAAAGGTAATGTTGAAATACAAGCAGTTGGTGCTGGTGCATTAAATCAAGCAATTAAAGCAATAGCAATTGCTAGAGGTTTTTTAGCACCTTCAGGTAAAAATTTAGTATGTATTCCGGCTTTTACCGATATTACAATTGAAGGAGTTGAAAAAACTGCAATTAAATTAATTGTAGAATCCGTATAAAATTGAACAGTCAAACGTGACTGTTTTTTTGTAAAAATAAAAAGTATTAAATTATAATACTTCTATTGAACATTTTGATTTGCTGAAACTGGCATTTGTTGATTTGGAGCTACACTTTGATATACCATATTATTATTTATAGGGATATTATTATTTGCAGGAATCTCACTATGAACTGGTGGAATATTAGGAGTGCTATTATTACCTGTATTATACATCCCTGCTTGATTATTATTTGGAATTTGATTATATATCGGATCATTATTTTGTTGTATCTGAGGGTTTATTGCCGGAGTCTCCGGAACATTTATTTTATAATTATCACTTACTTCCATATTTTCAACAGTAGGTTGGGCATAACCAGTATTTGGGTTAATATCATTTGCTATTTGAGAGATTGGAACAGATTGTGTATTCTCAAGTGGATTTGCACCACCATAAATTTGATGTGGCACTTCAACTTTAGGTTCTGGAACAACCGGACTTACTCCACCATATATAGGAGTTTGAGTAGGCGTAAAACTATCCTGGATATTTGGTACAACTGCTTCATTTATTGATTGTAAATTATCTTGCATTTCTGGAACTACTTGATCAATAGTAGGAATCGTATTAACAGTATCATCAATACCTACAGAAGCATTATTTTGAGTTATTGTTGGCACTTCTGGTATCGTTTGAACAGTTGGTTCTACTACATTATTAATATTTGCAACTACATCATTAGTATTTATTGAGATTGGTTCATTTATAGGCTGATTAATAGAATTATCCACTTGTGGAATCGCAGGTATTCCCATAAATGACTCTTGACTTGCTTCTATATTACTATTTTGGTTTTCAATAGTAGTAACACTAGGACTTGGTTGGATACTTGGGATATCCATTGGTTGTTGATAGTTATTTAAATTACCATTATCGCTTATTGGCATTGGATTAATATTTTGATTTTCATTTTCAAGTGGCATATTTATACTATTGCTTGAAAATGCTGGTGTTGTTGAATACGGACTAGGAGCATTAACATCAATCTGTGAAGTTGTACCAACATTTACAGGATTATTTGTAGGCATTCCGATATTATTAATTGTAGGTGTACCACCTTGATTTGGCATTTGGCCATATAAATTGTTATTAGGTTGCATGTTTGGTGTTGATTGATTATTAACTATACTTGGTGCTGGAGCTACCTGCATATTAGAATTGCCCTCAGCTGAGGCACTTTCCTTATTTTTATTTTTTTTGCTAGTAACTATAAATACTATTAAAGCTGCTACTAGTAATAATATACCAACAGTAATTAGGATACCTGGTATTGTTGTAAACCAACTTAATGAAAACATATAAATCATTCTCCCTCTATTTTTATTCTATATCTATAATAACAAAAAAAAATAATAATTGCAAATATATTTATTTTATTTACAATTATTTACATTTTTTTTAAAATCATCCCAATATTTTCCAATAGGATAATCTATTTTAAAAGTTAAGATTTCTTTTGTTATAGGATGTTTAAAGGATAATTCATTACTACATAAAGCTATTTGAGTATTATCTTTTTTTCCATATCTTTGATCCCCACATAGTGGATAGTTTCTACTTGCAAATTGAATTCTTATTTGATGGTGTCTTCCAGTTATTAAATTAATTTCTACCAAAGTTTCTTTTTTTAAGTAATTTCTTTTTATAACTTTATAATTTAATATTGCTAATTTACCTTTTTTCTCAGTAGATATTATTGCATTTTTATTATTATCTTTTTCGAGATAATCTTTTAAAGTTTGTTCATCTTCTTTAATTATTCCCCTTACTACTGCTAGATATTTTTTATTCATTTCTTTATTTTTAATCATTAAGGAAAGTCGTTTTGCAGCTTTACTAGTTCTTGCAAATACCATAATTCCAGAAACAGGTCTATCTAGACGGTGAACTAAACCTAAATATACATTACCTGGTTTGTTATATTTTTTCTTTATGTATTTTTTTACTATCGATAGCATATCTATATCTTTTGTATAGTCACTTTGGCTTAAAATATTTGCGGGTTTTTTTACTACTATTATATGATTATCTTCATATAGAACTTCTAGTTTATTCATTATTTTCCCATCTTCCATAAATACCACAAGGTAAAATCAAATTATTTTTAGTTATTGGTAATCCAATTTCTCCATTAGTAATAGTTCCTTTATATTTTTTATCCACAGTTAATGTTAATAAGTTCTTTAAGACTACAGAAGATAAACCTGTTGTATATGAATTTATTTGAAAAAATAATGGCTTATCACTTAAAATTTCCACACATAAGTTTATTAATTCATTTAGATTTTTTTCTATTTCCCATACTTCTTTATTAGCTCCTCTTCCATAACTTGGAGGATCCATTATTATAGCATCATACTTATTGTTACGTCGTATTTCACGTTTTACAAATTTAATAACATCATCTACTAAATAACGAATTTTCATTTTTTGTAACGAAGAAGAAGCTACATTTTCTTTGCACCAATCAACCATTCCACGTGAAGAATCAACGTGTGTAACACTAGCACCAGCACTTAAACAGGCAACACTAGCCCCTCCTGTATATGCAAATAAATTTAATACTTTAATCTCTCTATTAGCATGTTTTATTTTTTCTATCATAAAATTCCAATTTACAGCTTGTTCTGGAAATAATCCTGTATGTTTAAATCCCATTTGTTTTATATTAAAAGTTAAATTATTATATTTAATTTGCCAACTATTAGGAAGAGGTTTTAAATTTTTCCAGTATCCTCCACCTTTATTATTCCTATAATATATTGCATCTATTTGCCCTTTATATTTTTCTTCTAAATTGCCGTTATCCCATATGACCTCAGGATCAGGTCTTAATAAATAGTATTTCCCCCATCTTTCATATTTCATCCCGTTTGAAGCATCTATTATTTCATAATCCTTAAAATTATTCACAACTAACATAGAATCACCTGTAAATAATTTTATATTAATTTTTTATAAAGGTCAAAATATTTTTTCTATCTACCAGGCAGCAAGAACTAAGCGCGAACTTGAGTCAGCCCAGGTACCACCATGATGAAAAAAATCGAAAATACCTGTTAATACACCATCAGAATAGCGACCTCCGCGATTAAACCAAGGATATGTAGAATCTGCAAACACTTGATAATCACCATAAAATCCGACTGTTCCATCTGCGTTTATTGCATCGCCTTTTATACTAGTTGCTGTAGTTGTATATTTATTATAGTATTTTGCTTCTGGCATAGGATTAAATCCTGCTTGATATACAATATTATTTAAATTTCCCATGACTCCATCCCAAGCACCTCCTGATGTATCATATATCCCATAGATGGTTCCTGTTGTACTAGCTCCGGTTCCAGATGGTTCTTTTTCGTATGTATATGAGCATGTAGATGAAGAATTTGAAGTGCTATTACCTCCTATTCCCGGTGCTCCTCTACTACAACCTGTCTTAAGACCATTATAATTATTTATATAAATCTCTTTATTTGTTCCTGTATAACTTGAGTTACCATATTTTCCATATTTACTTTGACTTAAGTATGCCATTGCTCCCCATTCGGTATTCTTTATCATATGGGTATCATAATCTTCTCCACTTAAACCATAGTTTGTTGCTCCACTATTTCCATTTATTTGACTCTTTATATTATTAAAAAATGAAGAATGACTTTGATTTATTATACTTGTTTGATTAGGTACTGAGGTTATTGCAGATATTGTTCCTGTTAGTTCAAACTTACTTATCCAGATTCCAGGTAACTCTATATTTCCTGCATTACTTCTTGTTTTCTCATCATCACAACTGTTTCCCCAACAAAATGATGATGGTGTATAATAATTACTTGGCGTTGTTCCTGTGTATTTTCCACTTCCTGTTTCTATTGTACTTGTCTTTACAAATTTGATATCAAACGCTCCTGGTGTATTGATACTTAATGGTGATGCTCCGTCTATTTGATAGCCATATTGATCTCTTAGTGTATAACTATATCTTGGGATCCATACTAACATTAAGTTTACATAACTTAAATCTATTGTTGTTCCTGCTTGGGCATTTTTATATTCTGCTCTTTTATTTGCATCTTTTATCGTTACAGCATTGGCCCATATTTGTTTATCATAATCATACCAGCTATTATTTGTATTTTTCTCATCTGCTTTTTGCCATTGTTTTGAACTTTCATTCCAAACTACAGGAATCATATCTCCTACTAACTCTGGAGAATTGGGCTCATTGTTATAATAGTCTTTTGTTTCTACTTTTAGTTTTCCTTTATAATTTCCACTTCCTGTAAATGTTATTGTTATTTGTACACTTTCTCCTACTTTTAAATTGGCTTCATCTATTGTTTTACTTGCTAACGTTCCGTTTGTTGTTATGCCATTCTTTGTATAACTATAACTTATATTAACATCTTCTATATTCTCGATATACAGCCTATAACTTGCATCTTCTGCTCCTCTGTTTTCTATTGTAAATGTATATGTTTTATTTAATTCTATATTTTCTTTATCTGATCCATTTACTCCATATATTCCTATATACCTTTTACCTGTTTTTATTGTTATTTCTTTTTTAGTCTCTATACTCTTACTATATTTGGCGTAAGTAACCCCCCCCCATTAGAACTATTGTTAGTACTAGGGGTATTACTAACAATATATCTTTTCTTTTTTCCATTTTCTTTCTCCTTCTATTTTATACTTAAATTCTACATCATCTATTTCCTATTTTCAAGTACTTTATTTTTTCTATCATTATCTCTAAAAATTAAAAAGAGCTTAGCTCTCCTTAATTTAATCTTAATCTTGACCTTTACCATAGACGTTAACTTTAACACTATATGTCCTAGAAATTCCATCTAGTGGATAGTCCTTATCAACCCACATTCTTAAGCGAAAGTAGTCCACAAAATGTCCACTATCACTATCTCCACTTTTGTTATCAAATGTTCCTGAATAAAGTTTCATTGCATTGGCAGCATCTTCCCCATATTTTTCATCATTAGAAGCTGTAAATTTAGCTGGAGAAAATACCTCCTGATAACCACTATCTGCACCTGTTGTACTTTTTTCTAAATATAATTTAATATATTGATCATCTAATGTACTAGATTGTTTGACAGCAACAACATCATAGTTAATAACAGTTTTACCTTTGATATCAGCAGTAACAGTAAAATCAAATTTATTGCTTACATCACTTAATTGTTTACCTGTCTCATCATCAGTGGGAATAGCATTATCAATCTGGATGCCATTACCACCTTCTGTATAAACCATGGTTACCGTACCAGTAGAAATAGTGTTTTCTTGAGCTCCTGTTTTAGTATAAGTAAAAGCAGCGAATGAAATACCTACAACAGCAACAATCAAAATTGCTACTCCAAGTACTGATAATAATACTTGTTTTGATGTATTATTATTTTCTTTTTTATTATCCTTATTTTAACATTATTTCTTTAATCTTACTGCTGTGCCATATACTATTATTTCAGCAGCTCCATTCATAACGGATGAGGAACCATACCTTACATTAATAACAGCATCAGCACCTAAATTATTAGCATCGTCTACCATTCTTTTAGTTGCAATTTGCCTTGCTGTTACTAGCATATCTGTATAGCCTGTTATTTCACCACCAACTATTGTTTTCATCCCAGCAAGAAAATCTTTTCCAATATTTTTAGATTGTACTACAGTTCCCTTTACTAACCCTAAAGCCTCTTCAATTTCTTCATTTGGTATATAATCAATATTTACTAGCTTCATCTTCTTCTCCTTTAATTATTTCTTTTATTCTAGATATCAAAGTTATTAATATTCCTATTAGTGGTAATAAAAAAAATATAGATATAAAAACAAATAACATATTAGGAATATCTTCATTTTCAACAAATTTAAAATAATAAATCACTACTTCACCAAATATAAAAAACAAACTGAAAATAAAACTTGATAAAAAAGCTGAAATTATCTTTTTCTTATTATTAATTTTTAATTTTCTCATTGTAAATCCACTTTTATTTAATATACTTATTTCTTTTAAGTAATCTGTTATATCTAAATTATCATAACTTTCTTCTCTATTTATAATTTCTAAACAAAAACTTTTTATTTTTTTATAATTAGTTAAAGTATCATCTATTTGTTTTACTCGCTTCTTTAAACAATTTTTTAAAACTAATTTATTTTCTTTTAATTTTTTTATATCACTTATTGGAATATCTAACTCTCTTAGAAATTTTATTTTTTTTAAAGAATCTATATCTTTTTCATTATATATTCTATAATAATTTTCTTTATTTCTATTTGGAGAAAGTAAACCTTGCTGTTCGTAATAGCGAATACTTTTTTTTGATAATCCAACAATAGAGGTTACTTCATTTATAAGCATATTTTCCTCCTTTCGAATAAATCATAAACTATTACCTAAGGTTAATGTCAAACATTTTTTAGAATTAGCCCAAATTTTCTAAAATCTGTAACAAAATACCGCTAAATGATCCAATAAAATATAACATACCTAATATCTTTAAATTTTCTTTTAAATTTTTATTTGCCTTGAATAAAACCAATAAAGCTACTCCACTACCAGTCAATAATCCTGCTATTGTTGAAGAAAAAGATATAGCATTATTTAAATATAATTCAGTTATCATAATACTAGAGGCACAATTTGGTACTAGTCCTATCAAACTGGCTAGTAAGGGTGCAAAAATATTATTTTTCATAAAAATTTTGGATAAGTTATTACTAGATATATTATGTAACATAACATTTAAGATAAATGTTATTATCATTAAAAAAAATAAAGTTTTTACAGTATGAACTATAGCTGATGTCAATATTGATCTATCACAATGACAATGTTCATCACTACATATTTCATAATTATTTTTATTATTATAGATATCCTTTTTCTTTATTAATAAATCTATTATAAAGCCTGAGATTATGCCTATCAATATTTTAATTACAATGATAGATATAATTATAGATATATTAGCCTTTTTTGATATTAATATGGGCAACATTTCATCGCTTGTTGACAAATAAATTGCAATTAACGTTCCTAAACTAATTATTCTTGTTATATATAAATTAGTAGCAACTACTGAAAATCCACATTGTGGAAAAGCACCTAAAATTGATCCTATTAAAGGACCAAATTTTTCACTTTTAGAAATTATTTCTTTACTTTTCTTATTTAGCTTATGTTCTATTAATTCAATTATCATAAAAGCTAGCAATAGAAAAGGAAATAATTTAATACTATCAATTAGTGTATCTATTACTATATCTAACATATTGATTCTCCTTTTTATTTCCTTATATTCTATCATGAGCTTTAAATATTATCTACTATTTTATAGATTTTAATTTATTCTTATTTAAATACTTTTTAAAATAGTAATATATTATGAGATTTCACTTATTAAGTTATTGTATGTTGCTAAATCAGCCTCACTAGAAAAAATTATTTGATTTTCTTTTATAGCCCACCCTTTACAAATTATTAAAAAATCTATTACCTTCTTTTCTTTTTCAATTAAATTATTAATATTTTCACTTGACTGTTTTAAATCTAAAATACTATCTTCTATTTCCTGTTTAAATTGTTCTTTTAACATATACTTTTTATATAATTCTTCATAATAATTAGATAAATCTTTATTTTTTATATAAGATAAAATATTCTCTTCATTTGTCAATTCTATTAATTTTTCCATTTTAGTATTAAAATTTTCTCTAGTAGTTAATAAATAATTAGTAGTATTTACAAAACTGGGACCATCTATTTCATAATTTTTGGCCGATAATATACTTTTTAAATTATCATCATTTATAATTACTAATATTTCTTTAACATTATTAGAATAATCATTTAAATAAGTTTTAATTGCTGATTCTACTTCAATATATTTTCCATTTGTTTTGATTTTAGTATTAAAATTATCCTCAGCAAGATTTTTTGTTATTAAATTATTTACCTCATTTTTTAAAATTTGTTCTTCATATTTTCTATAAAAAACATTTGCTAGTGCAGACAAAATTATAATTATTAAAAATAGTTTAACTACTAATTTTTTCATATATCTATCGCTCCTTAGTAGAATATTTTACATCACTTTAATAAATTAGTCTATTTTTATATTTTCTTCAACTATATTATAATTATTTTGATTTAAAGTATTATTTAAATTTGTATTTCTATTTCTTAAATCTATCTCTGGGACAGTATTATTAATCATATTAGGAACTGATAGGTTATGCCAAGCTTTTACCATATCTACATTATTACTTAAAGGGGTTGGATTAGGCGGATATACATAGGCATATATTGGTATTTTAAATGCAGAACCAAAAGCAACACAATTTCCAGATTTTAAATTTTTTATTTTTTCCACAATTTCTGTGGAAACATTTGGAACCATAGTTTTTATGTAATCAAGATCTTTAGGATGTGACATTTTTAATATTATAAAATTTGAACATTGAGATATAACTGTATCTGATAATTCTGATGGTCGTTGAGTTATTAATCCTAAAATTATTCCATATTTTCTACCTTCTTTAGTAATTCTTTCAAAAATATTATAACCTAATATTTTAATATCTGTATCTTTTTGAACATAACGATGAGCTTCTTCTATTATAATATGATAAGGAATACTTCCTCTTTCTTGGTTATTTACAGAATGCTTAAATAATAATCTTGAAATTATTTTGGTTAATACTTTTGCAAGTCTATCATCTATATAACTTATATTAAAATTTACTATTTGAGCTTTAGTATTATTTTTAGTTAACAAATTTGCTATAAAAGTACTAGCATCAATATATGAATCATATGAAAAATATTCACGATCACTACTATTATTTATAGTATGCAATCTAACTAATAATACATTAGCCATATCATATACTCTATTACTCTTTAACATTCCTTCACTTATTAAAGCAAATTCCATCGCTTCTTCTAAATCATTTAGAGTATAATAAATTGTTTTGGTAGGTTTTTCTAGAGAAAGATTATCATCTATATAACTATTTATAAATGTTGCTACTAGTTCCATTTCTTGCATTTTACCAGTTTTATCTATGAAGAGGCATTGTTTTAACGTTCTAGTATATCCTGGTTGAACTATTTTGCTTTCCAAATTTAATTCTTCAGTATTAAACTTTGTTAATACTGCTGTTATCTGATCACGTATTTTAGTTGTTTCTATGCCACTTAGTAAAATATCTTGTATTGCTCGAGCTATAATATCATTTTTATGTTTTATAACTTTAGGATCATTTCCAATTAAAACTGGTACTAATTTTAAAGTTTTTTCAATAATTGGTAATTGGTTTGGATTATCTACATTTAACAATAAAGCTAAGTCATCTACGTCTAACAACCATATCGGTATTTTTATTAAATCATTTGATTTATCATTTGGATTTGTTGTGTATACTTTATAATTTAATAAAGGATTTTTATTATGAAGAATATTAAAAGCATTAGTATATTCACCATACGCATCAAATAAGAATATATTAGCGCCTACTGGAGGATTTAATTGATTCGTAAATAGTCTTTGAAAAATTCCAGCGACAGTAAAACTTTTACCTGAACCACTATTTCCTAAAATAGCAAAATGATGTCCAAAAAAGGAATTAATATTTATATTTATTGGATAATTTTCATACACATTACTAACTCCAAGATTAATTTCATTTTCTGTTAACTTTTGTTTTCCTAAAATTTGCTCTAATTCAGTTATATTAATAATTCTTATATTGCTTTTAAATGATGGTTTGATAGAAGCTCCTGGAATAAATCTAGCGTTTTCAAGTTCACCTATTATATTAGCAGTCATATAATTTTTAGTAATTGTCTCAATTTCACCTATTATTTTTTTTGATCCATCTTCAAATACTAAGTGTAATCCTGCCAAATTTTCTTGTTTTGTAATATCTATAAAAAGTTCTATCTTAATTTTATTATTTAAGATTTCTATAATTTTACCTATCATATTGATACCCTCTTATTCTATTTTATATTTAAATTATAGCATGTATTAGAAAAAGAACAAGATAAATATTTCTTATTTTTGTTTTTTTAACAAACAAAAAAGCATTGTTTTATATCAACACTTCTATTATTAAAAGTTGAACGTTAATTTTAATTTATAAGTCCGTCTTTAACTAAATAATGAACATTAGTAGGTTATTTTATCGCGGAAAAATTTATAAACATTATTTCCATCTAATATTTCAAAAACGAAAATATAGCAAATTAAAAAGTCTTTCAAAAAACAGATTTTACTCTAAAAATTTGCACAATAATTTTTTTAAAATAATCAAGATTACCTACAAAATTGCTGGAATTAGACCTCTATCATATTTTATATTTTGATTATAAGTATTTCTTTTTCAATCTCTATTTTATTTATATCAACTATAATTTTCTATTAAATGTTTTTTGAATTATAGAAACTAAAATATAAGATTTTTTATTAATTTTATCTATATAAGTATTTAAATATCTAATAATATTTTTACTTTATTCATAATTATAAAATTAATTTCGTTATCTTAAATATCTAAATCATTTTTTCTTTCTATATTTTCTATAATTACAGGCACAACATCACTTTCTATAACTATTATAATTTAAGTATTAAAAATAGGCACTTGATAAATGCCTATATAAAATAATTTTATTTATCTTGTTTATACCACTGATATCCTTTTATAGTAATATAATCAGTATATTTATTATACTGAGGGTCAATGTCTTTGGAACTGCAATTCGTACCATATTCATTACATATTTCTAGCTTTCCAATACCTGTTTCATTAGCATCTGCTGTAAAATGACATACATTTGACATAACCTTACCATCTTTAGTAATTTTACATGATTCATCATATATTTCTAATACGTAACCATCAGTATTTTTCCATTTAGTATTTGGATAAAAATTAGCATTGGCAAATTTTTCATTATTATCACTAAAACAACCAGTTGTCATAAATATCATAAATAAAACTATAGAACTTAATAAAATCTTTTTCATTTTTACACCTTTTTCAATCATGCTTTAACCAACTTAATAAAATAATAATTTCTAATATAGATTTTCAATAAAAATTATTTTTTTCAATAATTTTATAATAATTTTCCAAGTATATTTATTTTCCTATCATCTCTATATCGATTAAATATTCTTCCATTAAAAGAATACAGTTTATATAACCTATAGATTTTATCAATATCTTTAAAAGTTATGCCTTCGACTTTTGGACATATTTTTATAGAATAATATTTATCTAATAATTCTATAGGTATATAATAAATTTCACCATTCCCCCATTTAGGGATACACAGTATTCATATCACCTCCTATATTTATTAATTACAGTATCACACTTATTGTGTAGATATTAACATAGTTATACATGCTAAGTATTATACTTGTCAATATACGTACACTTATGAAGGGAGTGAAACTGTGAAAATAAATTTTAATAACTTTGAGTCAAGTAAATTTATCCTCTTTATTAAGCAAGTTCAAAATTTACAAAAAAATAATTTGAAAAATCCATTAATAAAAGTGAAAGAACAATACAAGATTATGAAACAGATCGCAGAAAATATTATGCCACTACCTTAAAACAAATGTGTAAAGTTCATAAAATAAATTTAACTATAACAGATAATGAAGAAAAATGAAAATAATCATCATATTGAATAATTATTTTTTTATTATCACCAATTTTAGTCGGATATGAGCATTTTTTATTCATTAGATAAAAAGGATATCATTTACATTATCACTTCTAATGAATTTTTTACTATCAGCTTTTTCAATAATTCGATTTTGAACACCACATTAATCCAGCTATATTTCTTTTCTTACAATACTTACAAGTATTTGAAGCAATACTACCAAATAATTTACAATCAATAAAATTTGTTTCATACTCACCATCAGATTTTTAAATGGTCTAGGAACTTATATTGTAATAATTGACATATTTTTATCATTATTTGTAGTTCTTAACTCCGGGCTTTCAACTAAACGCCCTATTAATATTAATCAAGTTAATTAAGTAAATTATCTTTTGTTTCTTTAATAAAATACTTAGGTGTTTTTAATTCATCTTCATCATATTTAATTCCTAAAACTACCTCTTCATGTGAAATATCACCTATATATTATGTAAAATAAGCACCAATATCTTTATATTGTCATATAATATTTGTATTTAATCCCATATCTCAGAAAGTTCCTAATTAGAAATAAATGATACTTCATTTAAAAATATAATAATATGACAAGACCAAACATCGCTGCTTTGGGGCTCACAAACATTAATATATTAAATATTTGCATGTATGTATCTAAAACGTTTTATAAACTTATTAACATAACAATATAATTATTTTACATCTTTCATATTTTCTTTATAAGTTAAAGTAATCCATCTACATTTTTTCAAATCCACTACGTTAGTATTAATTATATTCCTCAATCTCTTTAAACTTTGAGCTTTTTTTAAATTGAATTGTCATTTATACCACCTTTTAACAGTTTTAAGTATTTTATCTAATTGTTTAATATCTATTGGTAGTGTTCTATTATATAAAAATAGATTATCTTCATTAAAGAATAATAATATAATCGTATTATCCTTAATCCTTATTATCGATTTATGAGGTTCTATAAAACTTATATTAGTATTTCTTAATATTAATATTCTACCATGCTTAAATATACACTTAACATTATTGAAACTACAGGTAATATTAATTTTCTTTTCTAATGGCTCACATTTTTGTAAATTATCTATCAAAAACAGATTATTTTTTTCCATATTTTTTTTGCAACAAAAAATCACTGATTTTCCTTTAAAAACCAACGATTTTTTATTATTTAAAGTTGAAAAGTTCAACTCAAATTTCAAATGGTCGGAAAGACAGGATTTGAACCTGCAACCCCTTGGTCCCAAACCAAGTGCTCTACCAAGTTGAGCCACTTTCCGATAAATATGGTGCGTTCGAAGGGATTCGAACCCCTGACCTTTTGGTTCGTAGCCAAACGCTCTATCCAACTGAGCTACGAACGCATTATAAATTATATAAATACAAATTCCAAAAACAATGCTCTCTACAACTCATTTATAATGATAACACCTTTCAATTTAAAAGTCAATTTATTTTTTTGCATTTCAACTTTTTCGTGATGAACTTCAATATTAAAAGTAAATTCTAAAATTAAAAATCTAAATAGTAAAAACTAATATAATAAAAGAACTGTATTGAATCTAGCATAGCAAGGTATTATAATAAAGGGAAAAAAAGTAGAAATGTTTGATGCAATTATTCAAGGACATGTACACTGGAAAATATATGAAAAAACAAATAATACAAATTTCTACTCTATTAGAGCAGTTGGTATGGCCTATAAAAAAGATCCAATAGATACTGCTTCATATGTTATTCTAACAGAAAATAAAGACAAAAAAGGATTCAAATTAGAAGAAGTACTAGTTAGATTCGATCGTGAAAAAATGATATCAAGCATATTAAGCAGTGATAGTCCAGACACTACAATTCACAAATTCGTAGAGCTAACAACACCAATCCAACAAAAAGAATATAAGTATTGTAGAAAATACCCAAAATAAATTTTATTTTATAGTTCTAATAATTTTCTTAGTAGAAAAAATTAGCATTTAAATTCATTTTAAATAAGAATTCGCTAAAATATCTTAATTAATCTATTTTTTATTAATATTATTAACCATTAAATGATAATAAATTTCTTCATTATTTCAACGATTTCCATATCATGGATATCGTTTTTTACTTTTTTATATAATCTTATAAAATTATATAAAAAAAGACTATTATTATAGTCTCAGACTGTTGACAAATGAAAAATTTGAAAACAGTCTTTTATTATTTTTCAAAATGTAGTATAATGAATATGCGA
>CANQWY010000023.1 GCA_947627675.1 uncultured Bacilli bacterium | reverse complement strand
TCAAGTGACTTATTATATATTACATTTGAGACATTTTTAAAAGTTAACACTTAAGACATTATCATAAATTAATCATACAGAAATATAAAAAATAAGTAAAAAAACTTGATTTTATATATATTTTCTAGTATAATTTTAATCGGTACATTTAATATCCCCACATAGATTAAGTTCTGGGAAAACTTAATTTAAGTAATGGATAAAGGAGAAATTTATATGACAAGTTATATGCAAAAAAAAGAAACTGTTGAACGTAAGTGGTATGTAATTGATGCTACAGATATTCCTCTAGGTCGTCTTGCAAGTAAGACTGCTCATATACTTAGAGGAAAACATAAAACTACATATACGCCTAATATTGATTGTGGTGATTATGTAATAATAATTAATGCTGAAAAAGCAAAATTAACAGGTAATAAACTAGATAAAAAGATTTATTATAACCATTCACAATATCCAGGTGGATTAAGAGAAAGAACAGCTAGAGTTATGCAAGAAAAATATCCAGTAGAAATGGTAGAGCGTGCTGTAAAAGGAATGCTTCCTAAAGGTCGTCTAGGTCGTGCTATGTACAAGAAATTATTTGTATATAAAGGTTCTGAACATAAGCATAGTGCTCAAAAACCAGAAGTTATGGAGGTTAAATAATGGCAAAAGATGTTAAAAAATATAGTGGTACAGGTAGAAGAAAAACAAGTGTTGCTCGAGTAACATTAACACCAGGTACTGGTAAAATAACAGTAAATGGTCGTGATGTAAATGAATATTTACCATATGAAGTATTAGTAATGGATTTATGTCAACCATTAGAATTAACAGGAACAAGAGAAATATTTGATGTTGATGCAAAAGTTTCTGGTGGTGGTTTTTCTGGTCAGACAGGTGCAATTCGTTTAGGTATTACGAGGGCATTATTGCAATATGATTCAACTACTCCTGTTGATTCTGAAAATAGTTTTAGAAAAAAATTAAAAAAAGCTGGTTTTATAACACGCGATTCTCGTAAGAAAGAACGTAAGAAACCAGGATTAAAGAAAGCACGTCGTGCTCCACAATTCTCAAAACGTTAAAAATATTTATTTCATTTTTTCGAAAAGCTCATATATTTGAGCTTTTTTGTTATAAATTTATTAATTTAAATATTATTGATATAAATTATATAAAAATAATTTATAATTCAAATTTATGTGTTGCTTATCTTTTTTTAAGAACAAAAAGCAATAATAATTATACTATTTTAGTGATAAAAAAGATTATATATAAATAATTTAAATACTTGAAAAATTAGATATATTATCTTTTTTACTTTCTAGTTAAAGATAATATTTTGTAGCATAATCATAATTTTTACATATAATATTATGAGGAGATTGGTATGCTAAAATTATCACTCTTGCAAGAAATGTTGTTAGTATCAATTGCAATGAGTACTATAACATGTGCTTTTGTCCAAAAAACTAAAAAATTTTTTACTTGCTCAAATTGTTTATCGCTATATAGTTTGGCTATAAATATGATCTGTAGTATAGTTTTCTGTTACACATTTACAAATGTTATATTCCCTGAGAGCCTTTGGGTTGGTCTTTTCAGCTTTTTAGGAGCAGATACTATTTATAAAACGCTTGAAGGAAAAATTGCATCGTATAAGGATTTAATAAATAAAAATATCATTGAAGTAAGCAAAAATAATATTATAGAAACGGATAATATAAAATAATGGAAAAGCCTTTATATCCAAGTCCTTATATGAGAATTACTCAAGGCCATGATCAAGGGAGCCATATAGGAAGTTTTGCCATAGACGAAGCTGGTAGTGATACAGGAATAGATAATTTATTAGCTCCTTTTACTGGAATAATTAAAAAAACATATATTAGCGATGCTAATGAAATATGGTTTGAAAGTGTAGAAAAGGTTGAGTATCCAGATGGTACTATTGATTATATGACCATACTTTTTGCTCATGATAATGATATAAGCAACTTATCAGTTGGAAAAGTAATAAAGCAAGGAGAAATATTATATCAAGAAGGTACTAAAGGAAATGCAACTGGCAATCATTGTCACTTTGAATGTGGACAAGGTAAGTTTACAGGTTCTGGATGGCATCAAAATAGTGCTGGCAACTGGGTAATAAATAATGGTAAAAATGTTACTGAATGTCTTTGGATAGATGATTCAATAAAAATACTCGATAGTCATAATTATACATTTAAAAAAATACCAAAGGATTTTGCTGAGAATAATGCTGAACCAAGTGAGGAAAATAACAATAAAAATGAAACATTCCAAAATGGAGAAAAAGAAAATACTACTAATTCTAAAGAGGATAAAAACGAAAATCCTAATTTAATATTTACGTGCCAAAAAGATGATATATATGCAATAAGATTAAAAAAAGGACAAAAACTCTATTTAGAATAAAAAATAAGTCAAATAATGACTTGTTTTTTTATCCAAGACTGACATCTAAAAACATCATAATTGTGAAACCAACTAATGTAATTATAGTCATTAAATTTTTATTTTTATTATTTTGACTTTCTGGTATTAAATCTCCAACTGCTACATAAAACATGGCACCTGCTGCCATAGATAAAAGATATGGTAATATACATTTTATTTTCATTACTAGTATTGCTCCAATAACAGCACATATTGGTTCAACTATCGCCGTAAGTTGACCTAACATAAAAGCTTTAAATCTACTATATCCTTCTCTTCTTAGAGGTAAGCTAACGGCAGTCCCTTCTGGAAAATTTTGAATTCCAATACCAAGTGCTAAAGTAACAGCAGACATTAAACTAGATCCTGTAATATTGTAAATTAAAGACCCAAATCCAACTCCGATTACTAATCCTTCTGGTATATTATGAATTGTAATAGAAGTTATTAGCATTAAACATCTTTTCTTTTTGTCAGACGTATATCTATTTTTTTTCTTATCTATATATTTATAAAGCAAATCACTTAGATAAAGTAAAACTACTCCTAATATAAAACCAACAGATACAGCCATAAATCCGCATAACTTTAAGCTATCTGCCATTTTTATAGCTGGATCTATCAGAGAAAAGAAAGAAGCGGCTATCATTACACCTGCTGAAAAGCCAAGCATAGAATCCATAAATGTATCATTAGGTTTTTTAAATAAAAAGACAACAGCAGATCCCAATAATGTTATACTCCATGTAAATATACCTGCGATTAAGGCTTGATATACAGGAGAAATTCCTGTGAAAAAATTAATCATAATAATATCCTCCATAATAGTATATATAAATTTTAAAATATAGTATGGGCTAATTTACCAAATTATATAGTTGTATTAAATCATAAGTAAGACAACAATTTCTAGTATTATAAAATTGATATAAATATAGTAATTTTTAATAGCTAATTACACCTTGAAAAAAGTATTAATTATCGATATAATTATTCTAGAATAAAAGAATAAAGTGTATTTACATTTTTAAATGGGGTGTAATTATGATAGTAAGACTAATTAAGCGTACTAAAATATATAATTTTACTCTACCAACAATTATTTCTGGTAATTTTTGGATAACAGATGTAGATGGTTTAGGTAATATTAAGAATTTAATTAGTATAGAAGCAAAAGATGATTTTTGGTATTTAAAAAGTAACTTTGATGCAAAAATAGTATCAAATAACAAAGAATTAGACTCAGTAATTTTAAGAGAATATAATTTGTATTTTTTAAGAATAAATAATGAAAATGATTATATTTTATTATATTGTTCTCCTTCTATAGATAAATATATGGCAAGATTAAAAGTAAATAATAATACTCAAATTTTAATAGGAAATAATCAAGATGCTTCTATAAATTATAATTATCCTTTAGTTTCAAAAAGACATGCCATCTTATCATATATTGATAATACATGGTATATTCAAGATTTAAATAGTAATTATGGTACATACGTTAATAATGAGTTAGTATCACAAAAAAAAATATATCATGGAGATATTATATTTATTATGGGTTTAAAGATCATAGTATTGGGAGATTCTTTAGTTATAAATAATATTGGTAATTTAATAAAAATAGATAATAAGATATTTAGTAAAAAAAATGTATTAGTCCAACCGATAATAAATGAAGAAAATGTAAAAGAAGAAAGTATAGAGTTTTATAAAGAAGAAGATTATTTTTTTAGATCTCCTAGATTTAAAGCTGGTATAGAGCCAGTAGAAATAACTATTGATCCTCCTCCTGCTAAAGAGAAGACAGATACAACACCACTTTTATATGTTATTGGTCCAATGATTAGTATGGGAATGGTTTCATTGATGATGGGGTATTCATCAATATCTAATGTCTTAGATGGATCAAAAGATTTGACATCAGCTTTGCCAAATATAATAATGTGCATTGCCATGCTTTTAACCATGATTTTTTGGCCTCTTCTAAATAAAAGGTATCAAAAAAAACAACAACTAAAAAGAGAAAATTTACGCCAGGAAAAATATAAAGAGTACATAGAGCAAAAGAAAAACACAATAAATAGTGAAATGGAAAAAGAACGCCAAGTTCTTTTAGAAAATTATCTTACTCTTGAAGAATGTTATAATATTATTATTCAAAGAAAAAGAGCTCTTTGGGAAAGAGAAATAGATCAAAGTGACTTTCTCGATTTAAGATTAGGTATAGGTAATACTAGTTTTAAAGGCATAGTCAGATATCCGGAAGAAAGATTTTCATTAGAAGATGATAATTTACAACAATTAGTGTTAGATTTAGGTAAAGAATCAAAAGAATTAGAGAATGTTCCTATAAATATTTCGTTTGCTAAAAATAACATTTCTGCAATAATCGGTGATGGAAGACAAAAAAACTATTTTATTGACGGATTAATTCTTCAATTGATAACTTTTCATAGTTATGAAGATTTAAAAATAGTAATATTTACAAATGAGAAGAATAAAAGTAGATGGGATTATATGAAATCTCTTCCTCACTTATGGAATAATTCAAAAAATATGAGATATTTTTCTACTAATACAGACGAGGCAAAAGAATTATCTCTTAATTTAGAGCAAGTTTTACAGTCAAGAAAAAATAGTATTAAAGATAATGACTTTATAGGTAATACGGTAAAAGATTTCACTAACTTTAAACCTTATTATTTTATAATAATAGATGATTTTAAGTCTGTAAGAGAACTTGAGATAATAAAAGATATTTGTAATGAAAAAGTAAATATTGGGTTTAGTTTGGTAATTATTAATAACAGATTAACTAATCTTCCTAATGAATGTCATACTTTTATTAGTATTGGTGATAAAAAATCGGGTGTTTTTGAAAATGAATTAGTATCTAATAAACAAAAAGAATTTATAGCGGATTATAATTTAAATATAGATATGTATCAATGTGTCAAGCGCCTTGCTAATATTCCAATAGATACTGAAAAAGAAAATAGTAGTTTACCTACTATGATAAGTTTCTTAGAAATGTATGATGTTGGTAAAATAGAACAACTAAATATTTTAAATAGATGGAAAAATAGTAATCCTACGAAAACATTGCAAGCGCCAATTGGTGTAGATAAAAATAGAGATCTTTTTAAATTAGATTTACATGAAAAAGCTCATGGGCCACATGGGTTAATTGCCGGGATGACTGGTTCGGGGAAGAGTGAGCTTATAATAACCTATATTTTATCTATGGCTATAAATTATACTCCAAATGAAGTAAACTTTATTTTAATAGATTACAAAGGTGGAGGTCTTGCTGGAGCTTTTGAAAATAAGGAAACCGGAATAAAACTACCTCATTTAGCAGGGACAATAACTAATTTAGATACTGTTGAAATGAATAGAAGTTTAGCATCTATTAAAAGTGAACTTAGAAGAAGACAAAAAATATTTAACGAAGCAAGAGATTCTTTAAATGAAAGTACTATAGATATTTATAAATATCAAACTTTATATAGAGAAGGACTAGTAAAAAAACCAGTACCGCATTTATTAATTATATCTGATGAATTTGCTGAATTAAGAGATCAGCAACCTGATTTTATGGATGAATTGATATCAACAGCTCGTATAGGAAGAAGTCTAGGAGTGCACTTAATTCTTGCAACTCAAAAACCAGCTGGTGTTGTAAATGATCAAATATGGTCAAATTCTAAATTTAGAATTTGTTTAAAAGTTCAGGATAAAACAGATAGTATGGATATGATAAAGTGTGCTGATGCTGCTTCTATTAAAGAAACTGGACGTTTTTACCTACAAGTTGGTTATAATGAGTTATTTGCATTAGGACAATCAGCTTTTTCGGGAGCAAAATACTATCCTATGGAGAAGAGACAAAAGAAAATTGATGAGAGAATAGATTTTATTGATTATTTAGGGAATGTTATAAGAAGTATTGATAGTTCTAATAAAAAGGTTGATATTAAACCGGAAGGTGAAGAAATTACAAATATTGTAAAATATATTGTTGAAGTTGCAAAAGAACAAAATATTTCTATTAGAAAATTGTGGTTAGAAAAAATACCTGAATATATATATACAGAAGATTTGAAAGTGAAATATGGTTATGTTGTAGAAAATGGAAATATTAATCCAATTGTTGGTGAATATGATGACCCTAATAATCAAAGGCAAGGTTTACTTACTTTACCTCTTTCTAAAGATGGTAATACTATAATATATGGTTCAACTGGTTCAGGAAAGGAACTAACTGTTTCCAATATTATATATTCTACTATAACAAGTCATTCACCGAATGAAGTTAATTTTTATATTTTAGATTTTGGTGCTGAAACACTTAGGGTATTTAACAATGCTCCTCAAGTTGGTGATATAATCTTTAATCAGGATGAAGAGAAAATCTCAAATTTATATAAGATGCTTTTATTAGAATTAGAAAAAAGAAAAAAATTATTTATTGATTATAATGGTGATTTTGAATTTTATTGTACTCATAGTGGAAATAAGTTGCCCTCTATTATTGTAATTATAAACAATTATGATGCTTATTCTGAAAATTATGATGAATATGATGATGTATTTTCAACTTTAACTCGTGAAGGATTTAAATATGGAATTATCTTTATTGTTAGTTGCTCAACGACAAATTCTTTACGGTATAGGGTTCGACAAAATTTTAAACAGAATTTAGTTTTACAATTTAATGAACAATCTGATTATACTTCAATTCTTGGAAATATTGGTAAAAAGTATCCTTCTAAAGTATATGGTAGAGGTTTAGTAAAACAAGATGAAATTTATGAATTTCAGGTTGCTTATCCATATTTACATGATAAAATGAATGAATATTTAAGGATAATTAGTGTTAAGCTAAATCAATTATTTGAATTTAAAGCTCCTAAAATTCCCGTTTTACCACATAGTATTACTCATGAGATGGTAACAGATTTATTAAATAATATTAGGAATATACCTGTTGGTATTATAAAGGATAACCTTCAAATTGCATCTATTGATTGCTTAAAAAATTATACATATATAATTTCTAGTAATGATATTTATTCTTATTCAAAATTTATAAATAATTTGTATAAGACGTTTACTTATATTCAAAATCAGAAAATTATTGTTATTGATACATTTGAATTAATTGAAGATAATCTTCCTAATACTTTGTTAGTAAATAAGGATTATAATGCCATAATTACTAAATTAAATGAAGATATAGCAAGCCAAATAAATATTTATAAAGATAATAATTATAAAATTGATGTTTTGGCTAACAATAATAAAGTCACAGTAATAATTTTAGGTATTGAAAATTTATTATCAAAAATTGATTTGAATAATAGAAATGACTTTACTAGAAATATTGTCGATGCTATTAATTTAAAAACGTATAATTTTGTCTTGATAGATTCATCTGATAAATTAAAAAACATTTCATTTGAACCTTGGTATAAGCAGATAGTTGATAGTTCAAATGGAATTTGGCTTGGAAATGGAGTATTAGATCAATTTATTATAAAACTTGCTGTATCACCTAGAACTTTGAGAAAAGAATTAGACAAGAGTTTTGCAGTATTAATTGAGAAAGGGAAACCATTTATAATAAAATTATTAGAAGGAGAAATAATAGATGAATAATAAAATATTAATTGAGTTATATCTTCCTTTATATGAAAAAGAATATGATATTTTTATTCCTATAAATAAAAGAATTGGAACTATCAAACAGTTAATTGAGAAATATTTAAGTGAAAACGGCGATATTAATTATATAATAAGGGAAGATTCCAATCTTTACAGTAAAGATACTGGTTATGTTTATGATGTACAATTATTAGTAAAAGATACTGATATTATAAATGGTTCTAAAATAGTTTTAATCTAAAGGAGAAATATGGAAAGAATAGCAATTTATATGAATGAAATTAATTCTATTTTTAGTTATTTAGATAAATTATTAATATCCTGGCCTGAACAAGATAATATTAATTTAATTAATAATTTGATGGAATATAAGGAAGATGCAATTATTTATAAAAATATCATAGAAGATATTGAAAATAATATTGATAATAGAGGTGATTAGTATGATTGGTAATATTAAATATGATGAATATAATAGTATAATTAATGAACTAGAAACTTCTAATGATAATTTAAAAAAAATAATAAATTATTATAATGAAAAAATTGTTTCGAAAAGTCAGTCTATTAAAATGAGTAGATTTACTAAAGAGATAGAAAATTATATAGAATATTTAAAAAGTACCTATAAAATAAATACTGATGCTGATAAGGTTATAGAAGCTTTAAGACAAAGTAGTTTTTAATTAGGTTAAAGTATTAAATAAAAGAAACTCATTGCTTTAATAATAATGAGTTTCTTTTATTTAATAATTTTATTATACATATTTTTTTAAAGTACACTTTGGAAAGTAATAGTCTAATATTTGAAGATAATTGCAGCCACTTTTGGCAAGTTCTAAGCTTCCACTTATTGAAAGACCTAATCCGTCACCGTATCCTCGAGTTATTATTTTTATATTGCTATCATTTATTAGTATTGTCATATCTGTTGATTTTAAATTTAATCTTTTTCTAAATTCTTCTCCGGTATAAATTATAGGTCCTATTTTTAATCTTTTTACTCTATTACCATTTGTAATTTCAATAATTTTTAAATTTTGTAATTCATCTTTATTCACATTAAGAAGTTGTTCTATTTGTGAATACGAGAATTCTTTAATATCCATATAATGTGGAGATAGTAAATCCCATAGACTATAACGTTTTTCTAAATATGGATATTCTAAACTATCTTCAGTAAAACCATTATTTGCTAAATGGATAAATGGTAAGATATATTTATTTTCATAAGTTATAAACAAACAGTCAGTTTCGTTAATAGCATTTTCAACTTTTCTATAAATTTCTTGATAATTATCAATAAAAATTAATTTATAATATGAAACATCTTTATATTTCATAAATTTATCTAAAAAATTAATATACCCATCTTTTTCCATTCTATAATAAGTATAGGTTCTATATAAAATACATAAAGCTTTCATTACTTCATCTGGATATTGGTAGCAGTTATTAGTAAACATTACTCCTATTAAAAAATCTTTTAAAGGAAGCACTTTTTCTTTATCATTATTTTTTACTGTAACAAGGTATTTTATATTAACATAATCACATTTATCATCTAATATCTCTATTGTTACATCTTTATTTTTAATATTTAAATTTTTGACAACAATGCCATCAACAACTAGAAAAACTTCGTCTCCATCATAGTCTATATTATGATTTTTGATATAAGTTTTAACTTTATTTTCAATAGTAGTATCATCTTTTTTACCTAATTCTTGAGATATTTCTTCATTCATAGTTAAGTATAAGTACAAAACATTTCTTCCATAGTAATTTCTAATTTCATATCTATAAAACATAATCATCACCTAATAGTATTATGAATAAATATTAAATTAATATACAAAATATTTATTAAATTTATAAAATATTAATATTTTAGCAATTACATTTGTAATTATTAGTTTTTTTAAATATAGCAGGATCCAATTATTATAAGAATGAATATTGTTCTTCTATGACATAATCACTAGATAATGGTAAATAAAAAAATAACTATTATGAGTATAAGCTGCATTATTGATAATATAATTTTTTCTATATAATATTCACATATTTTTCATAGTTCTATCTAAAAAATTGTGATATAATGTCTCTAGGTGAGAAAATGAGAGAGAAGCAATTTAAAAATTTGGATGAACAAATAAATATATTAAAAGAAAAAGGCCTTATTATAAATAATGTAGAATATGCAAAAAATGTTTTGTTAAGAGAAAATTACTTTTTTTTAAGTGGCTATAGACATTTATTTATGTATTCACAGCAAGAAAAGAGGTTCATACCAAATACCACTTTTGAAGAGTTGTATAGTTTATTCTTATTTGATCGCAGTATGAGAAATATTTTATTTAAGAATTTATTAATTATTGAAAATAATCTTAAATCAATAATATCATATGAGTTATCCAGAAAATATGGATATAGAGAAAGCGATTATTTAAAAGAAAAAAATTTTACAAGAAAACCTGAGAAGAAAAGGCAAGTAAAAGATTTAATAAATAAGATGAAGAGACAGATAAGAATAAACAGTAGAGAGCATACGGCAACTATTCATTATTCTAATAATTATGGATATATTCCCTTGTGGATACTAGTTAAAGTCTTATCTTTTGGAATAGTAAGTGAAATGTATTCGATATTAAAAGAAGATGAACAAATCCAAATTGCAAAAGTATATCATGTAAGGCCAGATGATTTAATTACTAACTTACCAATTCTTGCCAATTATAGAAATTTATGTGCGCATGAAGATATTTTATTTGATAATAGGACTCAAAAACAAATAGACGATACTATTTATCATCAACTTTTAAACATTCCTAAGGAAGATGATGAATATATATATGGTAAATGTGATTTGTTTTCTTTACTAATTATAATGAAAGAATTATTGACTAATGATGAATACAAATCTATGATGATTGAAATTGAAAATGCGATTAATACATTGGATTATAATTTAAAAAGTATTAAAATCGATAAAGTTTTGGATAAGATGGGTTTTCCAAAAAATTGGATTGAAATTAAAAATATTGAAAGGAGCTATTTAGATGAAGAGTGAAAATAGAAAAAGTTTTTCATATATAATATTTGGAATATTAGTAGGAGTTATTTTGATATTATTGATTATGAAATATACTGATTTATTATCAAATACTTCCATAGTTAAAGATAAAAATACAATAGTAGAGAATAACAGTATTAAAGAAGCAGTTGAAAAAGTAAAAGACTCTGTGGTAATGATACAAGGATATAAAGGTGACGAACTTTCATCAACTGGAACAGGTTTTGTTTATAAAACTGATTTAAAATATGCCTATGTTATGACAAATCAGCATGTTATTGAGAGCGTAGATAAAATAGTTTTAGTAATGTCAAACGATGAAGAGGTTGAAGCGGCTTTATTAGGAAGTGACCAATATTTAGATTTGGCAATAATAAGAATAGAAAAAGATAACGTAGTAGGAGTTGCTGAGATTGGTGATTCATCATCTGTTTCAGTAGGAGATACAGTCTTTACTATAGGTTCTCCAATGGGGTACGAGTATAGAGGAACGGTAACTAGTGGGATACTATCTGGAAAAGATAGAATGGTAAGTGTTAGTATAGGTAATAATTCTTCGACTGAAGATTACGTAATGAAGGTATTACAAACTGATGCTGCAATCAATCCTGGAAATAGTGGTGGTCCATTATTAAATGTAAATGGTGAAGTAATTGGTATAAACTCAATGAAGCTAGTAAAAGAAGAAATAGAAGGAATGGGGTTTGCAATACCTATTGAATATGCAATTAGTCATTTAGATGCTCTGGAGAAGAACGAATCAATATCTTGGCCTGTACTTGGTATTTCAATGTTAAATATATCAGATAAAAGTTCTTTATATAGAAATGGGATAGAAATACCAGATAATGTTAAATCTGGTGTAATCGTTATGGGAATTACTGAAAATACTGGAGCTAGTAAATCAGATTTAAAATCAGGAGACATTATAATAGAATTAAATGGTGAAAAAGTTGAAAATATTGCATATTTAAGGTATGAATTATATAAATATACGCCAGGCGAAACAATAGAGGTTACTTATTTACGTGATAATAAAGAGCATAAAACAAAAGTAACTTTATCAAATAATACAAACTAAGAGGTAAACCTCTTTTTTTAATGCATTAATATTTTTGATAATTTAAGGACTTTCTAATAATCTATCAAATAAATATTAAAAAATAATAAAAAAGAACAGTTATAAAATTTATAAATAGCATATTTTATAATGAAAGATAAAAATGTTAATTAAGGAATCAATAACAGTAATAATTAAATATAAAAATATCTATTTATTTCCAAATATTAGTAAAATTATACTGTAAAAAAGTACTAATTTGTTAAATACGTGTATAATTTAAAAAAATTAATTGATATAATTGATAACTTAATATAAAATATAGAATTAGGAAGGAGAAATTTTGATGAAAAAAAGGATTGATTATTTACTATCAATAATTTTGATAATAGTAATGCTATTTAATACATTTAGTCCACTTGCAGTTTTTGCTCTTGAAAATCCAAAAAATGGAGTAACACAAAATGAACCAACAAAAGAAAAAAGAACTACAACTGGAACTAAAACTGAGAATATAGAAATGACTGAAATATCAGCGAAGGGAAATATTGAGATTGAAACTCAATTAGTTCTTCCAATAAGAAATTGTGAACAAAACAATATTTTCTTTACAATATATGATTCATTTAATAATAGTGCGGTAGTTGATTTAAATAAAGTTAATAACCCACAAGATGGATATTATGAAGAAATTATAAATTTGGGTAATCAAAATATACGACTTGTTGCAACTGAGCGAGATCAAAAAGGAAATTTATTAAGTGGTGTTGATTATAGTGAAAATGTTGTTTATTTGAGTATTAATCTATATTCATTGGATAAAGGAAATTATACTCTTCAATTAAGTGGCAAACATTTTATTACTTATAAATTTGATGTAAAACTTGACGATTTCTCTAAAAGAATTAGTTTTTCAGATGAAAAAGGTATGTTTGAAATAGGAGATATTAATAATGATGGAAAAGTCGATGAACAAGATAGTAATTTAATGTTAACATCTATTGAAACTAATAATTTAGATAATGATTTAAATTTGGACGGTATTGTCGATATTGCTGACTTAAATTATATTACCGCGATAATAAATGGTAAAAGTGGTAAACTAAAAATAGAAAATACTAGTGCAATTATAAATAGTGAAAATATTTCATTTGAACTAGATAAAGACATATTAGCCGATGATAGTTCTGATTTAAGTTCGATTTTTACTGATGAGGGTATTGTTAAATTACAACAAATTGATAATAAGCCAATAGAATTGGACATTAATTTAAGTGGTAAAGATAATAATAAATCTATAGATATGAGTGAAGTGAGAATTACCGTTGGAGATAATGTACCACAAGCAATTAATTTACGTATCGAAACAGAAAATGGTGAAATAATTAATAAAGATGTTTCTATTAAGAATAATGAGGTAAATGGAATACACTATTTTACAGAAGAGGTAACAGATGGGACTCTTAAGGTTAACTTAGGTAAACAAGTTGCTGTAAAAAAAGTTACTATTATTGTAACAGAGGCATCTACAAATAAATTAGCAGATATTGCTAAAGTAGAATTTTTAAATAATGTAAAAGTACAGGCAAAAGAACCAGATAATTTTTATACTCCTAAAAATATTACTGTAGATGATTCTGTAAGTGAACAACTAACAGTAAAATTTAGTGATGTTCCTAATGTTACGGGTTATGAAATAAAAATAGTTGGACCTAAAATGGAAAAAGGAACTATTTTCCAAACAACTTATACAACATTTACTGTAGAGGACTTAAAAAATTATGCAACATATAAAATTTACGTCCAATCTGTTAATCAAGAGTGGCGTAGCGGCTGGAGTGAGGCTGTTGAAGCTTCTCCACAATCTACAAGAAAGCCTCCTGCTGTTGATATGGTAGTTGCTAATGCTACTTATTCTGGAATTAATTTTAGTTGGAAAGATATGGATGATACTTTATCTTATAATATTTATTATCATAAAACTGGGGATAAAAATTGGTCCAAAATTGAGCAAATTGACGGAACAAGTTATTCTTTAAAAGGTTTAGAAGATGGGGTAGAGTACGAAGCATATTTAACAGGTAATAATAAATTGGGTGAAGGAGAAGCATCTCAAATAGTTAAGGCTAAAACCTTGAAAGCAGCTGCAGTAATTTATCCAAAGTACAAATTAATTAATGATTATAATGAATCTTTAAAATATACTAACCATATTAAAGAAGTACGTACAAAAATTGGAAAAATGGTTAATGGAAATACATTTTCAATGGTTGATGATAATTATCAATCATATTGGGACTATGAAAATTGGCAAGTATCAGCAAGTGCAGGTTTTGATATTAATGCTCCGATTTTTGTTTTAGATAATTCTTATAAAATGAATGAATTTGTGATAACAGTACCAGATTCTTATAAATATACTTATAAATCAGGTACATATGATGAAAATAATCAAAGTAAGAATGATACATTAGTATATTATTGGGATAATAGTGACAACATTAATAGTTCTAATAAAACAACAGTGCGAGGAGTACTTACTCAAAAACGCGATGAAAATGACCGTATATATTATGTATTAAAATTACAAAAACCTATTACAGCAAATGCTATTCAATTTGGTTTGACTGTCGCAAATAATAATAGAAGTATTCAAATTGATGAAGTTAAATTTTATAACTATGATTCATTAGTTGATGATGTTGCAGATCTTTTCTTAGATGATTTGAGAGTTGAATTAAAAAAAGGAGTTACTCAAAAGACAATTGATGAATTAAGAGAAAGAGCTAATACAAAAGATAATGATGAATATTCACCATATCGTGATAGCGTTTTAGCTGATTTAGATTATGCTGAAAAAATACTAAAAGATGAAAAACTTAATGATGTAATTGTCTTAAATCCTAATATCTCAAACAGTTATAATAATCATTTGAAGTTTGCCATGACGATTAATGATTATCAGCCATTAGGAATAGTTGCTAGGCCAGGTGATACTTTAAATGTCTATGTTGGTAGTACTTTAAAGGATGTAAACGTTCAATTAGTTTATACACAATATTATGCTGAAGCTAATGCATGGTCTAAAACATATAATCTAAAAAAGGGTCAAAATATTGTTACTATAGATAAAATTGGTAGTGCTGAAAGCGAAAGAGGTGGAAGTGTATATATTCGTTATACTTCTAAACCAAATACTTCTAATATAATTAAAGTTAGAGTAAGTGGTGGAACAAAAATACCAATGTTAGATATATCTAATTTAACAGATGAAACTGAAAAGAAAGATGCTATAAAAACTTATGTTGAAGAACTTGAAAAATATAATGGATCATTAGAAAATATTTATAATAAAGAGAATTTGACGTTTAATAATAAAACTAGCGTTTTGGCTTCAACTGAAATAGTTACTAAACATGGTTTATTATCAGTATCAAGTATAGCTGTAGAAAATGCTTTAAGTTCAGGTTTAACAACCGTAAATGATAAAGTTGAAAGACTTTATGAATCAACATATGCTTTCGATGAAATGATGGAAATGTTTTACAGACAAAAAGGACTAAAAGAACAAGCTGAAGATCCAAAAGATGAGTTGCCTAAGTCTCGTATAAATATACGTTATATGAGAATGTTTGATGGGGCTTTTATGTATGCTGGTGGTTATCATATAGGTATTGAATATGGTTCAATTGCAGGACTTATTCAAGCAAGTAGAAATAGCGATAATAAAACTGGATATTTCGGTTGGGGAATTAGCCATGAAATTGGACATCAAATAAATCAAAGAGATACTGTTTTTGCAGAAGTTACAAATAATATTTATGCATTACTTGCACAAACAAGTAATGATAGTGATAAATCACGCTTAGAATTGAGCAATATATATGAGAAAATATATACAAAAGTAACTTCTCATACATTGGGAAGAGCTCAAAATGTCTTTGTTCAATTAGGAATGTATTGGCAACTTCACTTAGCATATGATGATAATAAAACTTTTGATGATGTTAATTCTATTTATTCAAGAATTAACCATATTTCTAGGACGTATGACAATTCTAAAAAATATACAAGAGATGAATTAACAATTCTTTATGCTTGTATGGCTGCTAACAAAGATTTAACTGATTTCTTTGAGGCTTGGGGATTAAAAGCGAGTGATGAATTAAAAGAAGAAATTAAATCTTTAAATTTAGCAAAAGAAACAAAGGCAATATATTATTTAAATGATGCTGCTAGAAGATATCGTTTAAGTGGAAATGGTGGTATTAGTAATTCTACTAAGCTAGAGGCAAGTATTAAGGATAATAATAGCAAAGAAAAACGTGTGACATTAACATTTAATGTTAATGCTGAAAGTGAAAAGATTTTAGGTTATGAAATTATTCGTAATGGTAAATCTATTGGATTTGTAGAAGGTAGCAATAATACTTTTACAGATATTATAGGTGCTGAGAATAATAGAGCATATACTTATCAAGTAGTTGCGTATGACTATCTTTTAAATAAAACAAACACTGTTACTTTAGATGAAATTAAAATATCTCATGATGGAAGTATTGTTAAAGATAATTTTGCTATCGAGTCTAATGTTAAAGAAAAAGGAGAATTAGTGGATAGTGAAGATGAAGATTTGGATTATTCTAAATTGCATGTTAATAATCTTATAGATGGAGATTACAAGACAAGTTTTAATGGAACTGAGAAAATTACTACATTAAATCAAACTACTGAAAATCCAACTCTTTCTACTGATAATGGTAATGCTTATGTAATAATAAATCTAAATTCAAAAATGTCTATTAGTGGTATTAAATATCGTGCTTTAGTAACAAATAATAAGTTAGATATAAATACTGTTAAGAAATATAAAATTTCAGTAAGTAGTGATAAAGAAAACTGGACTACTGCAAGAATAGGTGAATTTAAACTAACTAGTGAAAAACCAGAAGAAATAATTTATTTTATGGGTCAAGACAAAGATAGTGAATCTCAATTATGGACCTATGATGATATTTCTTATGTAAAAATTGAATCTGATGGCAATAAAAATGGCTTTTCTGGTTCTGAAATTGATATTATTGCACCTCCTGGTGATAATATCGATATAGATATGAAAGATGAAAATACTCCTGTAGTTGGTGTATTAGAAAAAGACTATTGTTATTTAACTGATGGTTGTGATTCAAGTAAAACAGATGAGAATGGTGATGTAATAGGAGTAATTAAAAAAGATTCCGTTATAATTCAAGGTTCTTATCGTGGTAGCCCATCATTTAATAATATTTTAATTGGTGATTCAAATAATGAAAGTTCAGTTTATAGTGGGTATCAATTGATTTTTGCAGAAGTTAATAGTGATATGTCAGTTTATGAAGTTGCAAAAGGAACATGGCTATATGTTATGACTAAAGAACAATATGAAAAGATGTTAGAATCTTCTACGACAATTAGAGCATATCTATATAGAGTTAATGATGCCGAAAAATTTGAAGGTCAAAGATTAACCAGTACTTCAAAAGCTATTACTAATTTGAAAAAGTATGATGAACTAGAAAAAATTGAAATTACAAATACAATCGATAATAACTAAGGGGAATGAGAATATGAAAAATAAAATATTACTTGTTATTGTTTTCTTGATTGGAATATTCTTTCCACTAACTTCTGTTGATGCTTTAACTAAAATTAATTTTGAAGAAAAAGCCAATGGTCAAATAAATACAACTCTTCATTTTGAAGAAGGATTTGTCGGTGCAATTGATATTACTTTAAATATTAATGGTGATGTGGATGTTAAAAATTTTAAATTTTCTAATAAAATTTCATCAGGCAACTATGGGAAAGAGTATAAATATAATAAAGAAAAAAATTGTTTAACAATTCGCGTTACAGCAGGTGGAACTGGTACAAGTCATAATCTTCTTAATGATAAAAAAGAATTGAACTTAGGAACGATTAATTTTACTAGTTCAGCAAAAGAAAACATAAATTATAATTTATCAAGTGCATCTTTTAAGATTGTTGATAATAATTGGTCATCTAAAACAATAAATGAATCAAATATTAATTTAGGTGATAAAACGCAGTTTGTCTATAAGGTAACAAATACTAATAAAGAAGAATCTAAAGGCGATGACAATACTGAAAATTCAGATGATAAGGATAGTAAAGACAATAATACAGAAGTTTCATCAAAAGATAATGATTCTGAAAATAGTCAGTCAACTGCTAATAATACCAAAGAGAAAAGTTCTGTTAAATCTGTTAAGAAGCAAACTGAAACTAAAAAAAATAGTAGTGATAAAGAAACAGATAGTTCTCCTAATGCAGAAACAAATAAGTCAGATAATGAGGAAGCTGAAGAATTGATTGATGATGAAAATACTGCAGATGAGACAAGAGATGAAAATAAATCAGCAAAAGATGAATTAGAAGACGATAAAAAATCACATTTTAGCTTGCCTATACTAATAACAGCTATTTCAATTATATCAGTTTGTAGCGGTGCATATTTATTTATTATAAAAAGAAAATAATTAATAAAATATTGAATATTATAGTTAATTTAGACTATTCTTCAAAATAAATGATTGAAGAATAGTTTTTTTGTTATTAATTATTATTTTTACTTTTAAAAGTAAAAATCATTCTATTTTTTAATTATAGAATGATTTTTTGAATAAACTTATTTATATTTTTCATTAATTTAATATTTTTTTAAAGCTGATAATAAATCCTAAACCACAAATTATTATTAGGCCAAGTTTTGTAAATATATTAGTATCTGAAGTATCAGGATTATTTTCTGTGTTAGCAGCTAAAATATTTTTTGCTATTGCTGGAGACCAGACCTCTTTTTTATTATCAACTGATAATAAAGTAATTTCATTAGGATCAATCTCAATTATAACATACTGATCATTAGTACCATTTTCGTTCCAATCAAATGAATATTTATATGTTAGTGGAGTACCATTTAAAAGTGCTTTTTTCAAATTATCTGGAGTAATTCCAACATAATCTTTATAAACAGAAGCATTAATTAAAGTAGTTTTATTATCTGGAGTAGTTACATTAAATTTAGAGTTACCACCGTCTGGCTCTGTTACTTGAAAGCCAATCCAAGCAGCCGGTCCAGGTCTAGATCCATCAGAGGCACTATTGTCTTCTGGGAGCATTTGAAAAGTGGCTGCAGAATATCTAATAGTAGTTGTATCTCCTTTAGTCTCTATTGTTGATTGTCCATTAGTAAGAGAATCTCCAGTTTTTTTTGTAATATCTGTTACAGTTCCATATGTACTGTCAGCAAAAACATTTGGCATACATACAATAGTAGCTAGTGTAATTATCATAGTAAAAATAAGTTTTTTCATGATTATACTCCTTTTTTCATAAAATAATTTAGATAATATTTTTTTCACAGGTTAATAAAGATTTAAATTTTAGTGTATAGTGAGGTGATGTATAAGTGAAAAAATATATTAAAATAGAAGAATATTTAGAGACACAATCACTTACTAAAGCAAATAAAAATAATAAAATTACTATATTATTTTGTATAATTTCTATTTTGTGTCTTACTGTTATTATCTTCTCACTATATAATATATTTAATTGGTTTCAAGATAATTCCAAGATTAGGAAAATAAAGTCGAAAATTGATGATGATATAAATTTAAATAAAATTATTGGAGAGGGTGAGATTGTTAATCCTACTGATAATTTAAATAGTAATTATTGGTACTATGTAAGATTTCCCTTTTATGAGGTGAATTTTTCTATTCTTTCTTCAAAAAATAGTGATACAATAGCATTTATTCATATTAGAAATACAAATGTTAATTATCCAGTTGTTCAGTCTACAAATAATGATTATTATCTTAGCCATTCATTCAATAAGGAAAAAAATAATGCAGGTTGGATATTTATGGATTATCGTAATAATATTGATTATTTAAGCGATAATACTATAATTTATGGGCATGCAAGACTTGATAAAACTTTATTTGGATCATTAAAGAATACTCTTTCAAAGAATTGGCAAAAAAATAAAGATAATTATGTAATATGGCTATCTACTCCAAAAGAAAATATGTTGTTTCAGATATTTTCAATATATACAATTCAAAGTGAAAAATATTATATAACAACTGATTTTATAGACGATTCTAGTAAAAAACTATGGCTTAGTACTATGAAAGAAAGAAATATAGCTCCAATTGATACACCAGTTGATACAAATGATAAAATTCTAACATTATCTACTTGTCAGAATAATCATGGTGGCAGAATTGTTATTCATGCAAGACTAATAAAAAAACAAATAAGAAAGTAAAATTATAAAAAATTAAATTAGTAGAATAAAGGTGACAAAATAGCCTAAAAAACATATTTTATATTAGAGGTGAAAAATATGAATGAAAGAAAGGCTATAGGAGTAGTAGTAGACGCAGGTCATGGAGGTATCGGTTAAATCCAAAAATAGAAGAAATGACTATTTTGGTAAGTAAATACAAGAGTTTAAGGTAC
>CANQWY010000022.1 GCA_947627675.1 uncultured Bacilli bacterium | reverse complement strand
AGTGACTTATTATATATTACATTTGAGACATTTTTAAAAGTTAACACTTAAGACATTATCATAAATTAATCATAGATATATAAATTTTTATCTAAAAAATAGTTGACTTTTATTATTGAATGTCATATAATTTTAACAGTTGAGAAAAGGAAAGAGATTTTATATCCACCTGACTTGTGAGTAACAGTAGGTCAAAAGCCGGCTATAGATAATTATAATATTATTGTTTTTGGTTGAGTGGATATTTTTTATATTCACTTTTCTTATATTTTATGGAGGTGTTGAATTATAGCAAATAATAAAGGTGAATTATTCATTAATGATCAAATTAGAGCTAAAGAAGTATTAGTAATTGGTCCAACAGGCGAACAGGTTGGAGTAAGGAGCATAAATGATGCTAAAACATTGGCAAATTATGCATCTCTTGATTTAGTTTTAATTAGTCCTAATGCTAATCCACCAGTTGCAAAGATAATGGATTATAATAAATTCCGTTATGAAAAGAAGAAAAAAGAAAAGGAAGCATTGAAAAAGCAAAGAGCTAACATATCAGAACTTAAAGAATATCGTTTATCGCCTACTATTGATGTTGGAGATTTTGAAACAAAATTAAAGAATGTTATTAAATATCTTCAAAAAGGCGATAGAATAAAATTATCAATTCGTTTTAAGGGAAGACAAATGGCTCATACAGAAATCGGTAAAGAAGTACTTGAGAGGTTTTCTGATAGACTTCTAGATTATGCCGATATTCAAGAAGCACCGAAATTAGATGGTAGACAAATGACAATGTTACTTGTACCAAAAAAAGATAAAAAATAGGAGGAATTAATATGCCAAAAATTAAAACACATAAAGGTACTGCTAAAGTATTAAAAGTTAGAAAAAGTGGAAAAATAAAAATTTATTGTCCTGGTTCACGCCATAATACAGGAAGTAAAAGTAGTAAGTTTAATAGAAAAAATAGAAAGGGTTCTAGCTTAAGTAAAGCTGATTATAATAGATTAAAAGATATCATTTAATCTAATAGAGTAAGGAGGAAAATAAGGTGGCAAGAGTTAAAAATGGAGCAACAACAAAAGCTCGTCATAAAAAAATATTAAAACAAGCGAAGGGTTACTTTGGTAGTAAACATAGACTTTATAAAACTGCTAAAGAACAATTAATGCATTCTGGTCAATATGCTTTTCGTGATCGTAAACAAAAGAAAAGAGAATTTAGAAAGCTTTGGATTACTAGAATTAATGCAGCCTGCCGTGAAAATGAAATTAGTTATTCTAGATTTATTGAAGGACTAAATAAAGCAGGAGTTGAGATAAATCGTAAAATGCTTTCAGAAATAGCAATTAATGATAAAGAAGCATTTAAGAATTTAGTTAAAATTGCTAGAGATGGTAAAGCTGGAAAAATTAAGGCAGATGATAATAGAGTTGAAAATGAAGTAACAATAGAAAATAAATCAACTTCTACAAAGACTACAACTAAAAAAGAAAAAGTAGAGACTAGTTCTTCAAAAGAAGAAAAAAAGGATTATAGCAAAATGACAGTTTCTGAATTAAAAGAGATAGCAAAAGAAAAGAAAATAGCTGGAATAGCTGGTATGAAAAAAGCAGATTTAATTTCTGCACTTGAAAAATAAGCATACTAATTATGGATTTATCTAGTGCCAAAGTGGTGGTAAATCATAAGATTAGTAGAAGGAAAAACGAAAAGGAGAATTTTATATATGAGTACAATAGTATCAATGAATAATTTATTAGAAGCAGGAGTTCACTTCGGACATCAAAGAAGAAGATGGAACCCAAAAATGAGAGAATATATATATACAACACGTGATGATATCTATATTATTGATTTATCAAAAACAGTAAAAAAATTAGAGGAATCATATGAAGCTCTTAAAAAAATAGCTGAAGCTGGTGGGCAAGTGTTATTTGTTGGAACGAAAAAACAAGCTCAAGAAGCTGCTGAAGAATGTGCTAATAGAGTTGGAATGTATTTTGTAAATGAAAGATGGCTTGGAGGTACACTTACTAACTTTAAAACTATTCGTTCAAGAATTAAAAGAATGGATGAAATAGATAAGATGGAAAGTGATGGTACATTTAATTTATTACCAAAAAAAGAAGTAATAAAAATAAAAAAAGAATACGAGAAATTAAATAAGAATTTAAGAGGAATCCGTGAAATGAAAAAGCTTCCTCAAGCATTAATAATAGTTGATCCTCGTAAAGAAGAAAATGCTATAAAAGAAGCTCATATTTTAGGAATACCTGTATTTGGTGTTGTTGACACTAACTGTGATCCTGATTTAGTTGACTATGTAATTCCTGGAAATGATGATGCAATACGTGCAGTTAAAGTTGTTTTAGGTGTACTTACTAACGCAATAAGTGAAGCAACTGGAAAAGAATTAGTAGACTTTATTACTGAAGAAGAAAAACCAAAAAAGTCTAATAATAAAAAGAATTTACAAACTGAAAATAATAATCAAGATAGTGTTAAAGAAGAACAAAAAGAAGAAGTTGCTAAAGAAGAAAATATAACTTATGATGAAATGACATTAACAGAACTAAAGACTATTGCAAAAGAAAAAGGCGTTAAAGGTTATTCTTCAATGAAAAAGCAAGAATTAATAGATGCCTTAAACTAAAATAAGGAGGATTTTATGTATAAAGCAAGCGATGTAAAAGATTTAAGAGAAAGAACCGGAGCTGGAATGCTTGATTGCAAAAAAGCCCTTGAAGCAACAAATGGTGATATTGAAAGTGCTATTGATTATTTAAGAAAAAAAGGAATTAGTAAGGCTGAAAAAAAATCAGATAGAATTGCAGCTGAAGGTATTTGCTCAATAAAAGAAGATAATAATACTGCTGTTATATTTGAGGTTAATTCAGAAACTGATTTTGTTGCTAAAAATAGTGAATTTTTAAGTTTTGTTGATTATTTAGGTGATATTTTAATAAAAAACAATGTAAATACAGTAGAAGATGTATTAGCAATAAAAGATGGTGATACTACAGTTAACGATAAACTTGTTTCTTTGATAGCTAAGATAGGAGAAAAAATAAGTTTTAGAAGATTTGAAAAAGTAACTAAAAAAGATAATGAAGTATTTGGAAGTTACATTCATATGGGAGGTAAAATAGCTGCATTAGTTGTTTTAGAAAATACAAATGAAAGTATTGCTAAAGATGTTAGTATGCATGCTGCAGCAATGGCTCCTATATGTGTAAATAAAGAGGATGTTCCAGCAGATATTTTAGAACATGAAAAAGCAGTTATAAAAGAACAAGTAATGAATGAAGGTAAACCTGCTGATATAGCTGAGAAAATGGTTAATGGAAGAATTAATAAATTTTATAAAGAGATTTGTTTGTCAGAACAAGAATTTATTAAAGATTCAAGTATGAATGTTGCTACTTATGTAAAAAATAATGGTGGCGAAATAAAAAATATGATTCGTTTTGCAGTTGGTGAAGGAATAGAAAAAAAAGAAGAAAATTTTGCAGATGAAGTAATGAGTCAAATTAATTCAGTTAATTAAGATTAAGAGGAAATTCCTCTTTTTTCTTGCAAATTTAATAAAATTATGCTATATTTTAGATACATAAATAATATTTGCTAAAGGATGCGATACTAGCAAAATATAAAACCACTAAATTGACGATAAGGGAATTTCGATGTTTATCGGTGTTGAATATCTAAATAATATTTAGGGATCCTAAAGATAAACTAGATGTACCCACCTGTACGAACAGGTTTTATCGTTATGCCAAGAACGCTCCTTTGGCATTTTTTTTTGCAATTTATTATGATATATGATAAAATAAGCAAAGACTGAGGTGATTTTATGATAGTTATGCCAATAATAAATCATGATAAAATATTAAATATTAGAATAGAATTGAATAATATTTTAAAAGTACATGAAAAAGTTAACTTTGAAGATGTTAATTCAAGTGAAATAATAGTTAATAATAGATTTTTTTCTGATTCAGCTTTTAATACAAAAGGTTATACACCTAAAGATGTAGTTGAATTTATTAGAAATAATAGTATACATTCTAAAAATAATATTTTAATATCAACTAAATTTTCTTCAATCAGTCCTCTTTATAGTTTATATGAATTATCTTTACCTCCTAAAAAGGTTAGTAAAGGTCTTGATAATTTATATGGTTCACTTTTACTGGATTTAAAAAATGAAATTCCAGAATATGAAAAAGTTAAATATATAGATTTAGCAAAAATAGGGTTTACTGAACATATAACTGATGAAAAATTAGAATTACTCCAGTTAATTGCATCAAATATAAATGATGGCACTAGTAATGATTATAAAAAAATAATAAGTGAAAATGATTTAGTCGATTTGATAGAAACACTAGATTTTATAAAAATATTTAATTGTGAAATAATTAGTAGAACTAGCATTGATTTAGAAAGTTTTGAAAAAGTGCTTAATTGTATGGGCTCTTTCAATACTAAAGAAGCAAAAGACTTAAATAATTTTTATACTATGGCTAAAAATAATCAAATAGTTTATTCGAAGATATCTAAATTGTATAATATTGTATATAACGAGCCTTTAAATTGGATACATAAAAAAAATGATAAAATAAAATTAAAAAATAAAGATAAAGTATTAAAGGATGTATCCTAATGGAAAGGTTTATAAGATTATCCTCTTTAATTGGTAATAATAAATTAAAAGAGTTAATAAATAGTACAGTTTTAGTGCTAGGCTGTGGCGGTGTAGGGGGTTATGTAATAGAATCTCTTGCCAGAAGCGGTATAGGGACTTTAATAATAGTTGATTATGATATTGTAGATATTTCTAATATTAATAGACAAATAATAGCACTTACTTCAACTATTGGTATGAAAAAAGTTGATTGTCTATATTCTAGAATAAAAGATATAAATCCAGCCTGTACAGTTATTAAAATAGATAAATTCATAAATGAAGATAATTATTTAGAATTATTTAATTATAAGGTTGATTTTATTGCAGATTGTTGTGATAGTATAAATATTAAGAAATTAGTTATAAAATATGCTTTAAATAATAATATAAATATAATATCATCAATGGGTACAGGTAATAAAATGGATCCTAGTATGTTGGAGATTATTGATATAAAAAAAACTAGCGTAGATCCAATTGCTAGAATTATTAGAAAATATTTAAAAGATGAAAAAATAAACAAAAAATTTAATGTTCTATGTAGCAAAGAAATTCCTAGAAAAGTAGAAGGATGTATTGCTTCTAATTCATTTGTTCCACCAACTGCTGGTCTTTTAATAACAAGTTATATAGTTAAAGAGCTTATCAAATAAAGGCAAGCTCTTTAAAATTTTCTATATAGTCCTATAACTTTACCTAAAATTGTAATATTTTTAACAATAATTGGTTTATCTGAATCATTACTTAAACATATAAAACCATTTTCTCTAGTAAGTATTCGGACTGTGATTTTATCATCAGGCATTAATGCGACTACAATATCATTATTAATAAAAGTATTACTTTTTTCTACTATTAAAATGTCATCATCTAAAATACCACTTTTTGCCATATTTTGATTATTTGTTTTTAACACAAATGTTGTAGCCGTATCATTAACTAAATTAATTGGCAAAGTAAAATATTTTTTTGGAAGATCAATCTCTTCAACTATTTTTTTAGTATTATTACTATCAATAAATGCTACCTCAATAATATCATTTTCTTTATCAATGTATTCATTAGGAACTAATAGTTTAATAGTTCTATTTTTGCTACCTTTTGCAATATAACCTTTTTCTGCTAGTTTATTAATGTGAAAATGTATAGTAGCAGGACTTGCTAGATTAGCTTCTTTACCAATTTCTCTAACTGTAGGCGGATATCCATTTTCAGCAATTAATTTTTTAATTACTTGTAGAATATCTTTTTGCCTCTCTGTTAATTTTTCCATTTTTTACCTCCTATAGACTTAGAATATCATAATTTATTTGCTAAGTAAATAAATGTTTTTTTAATAAACATTAAATATATAAAAGTTATTAAAATAATAATTTAATAAAAAAGTTATTTAAAAAAAGATTAACTCTTTTTTTTCTTTTAATTTTCTTATATAATAGAAAAAGAAAAAAGGTGATGTTTATGAAAAAAGTTATATTAGTAGATGGAAATAATTTATTATTTAGAAGTTTTTTTGCAACTAGTTATAGTGGTAATATCATGAAAAACTCTAAAGGATTTCCTACTAATGCTATATATAGTTTTATTACTATGATTAATAAAATAATGGAAGAAGAAAAACCAGAATATATATTAGTTGCATTTGATAAAGGTAAAACTTTTAGGCATGAGAAATATGATTTTTATAAAGCGGGTAGAAATGCAATGCCAGAAGAGTTAAAATTGCAATTTCCTAAGGCGAAAGAAGTTTTAGATGCAATGGGAATAAAGCATTTTGAAATAGAAAATTATGAGGCTGATGATATAATTGGAACTATTAGTAAAATAGTAGATTTAGAGGACGAGTTTATTGGAACTATTATAAGTAGTGATAAAGATCTGTTACAGTTAATAAGTGATGAGATAGATGTAAAGCTTCTTAAACCTAGTGGTTTTGTTAGAATGGATAGAGAAGAATTTATAAAAAAATATGGTGTTGAGCCTATTGGAATGATTGATTTAAAGGCTTTAATGGGAGATACTAGTGATAATATTCCAGGTGTTAAAGGAATTGGAGAAAAAACTGCAATAAAACTTCTTAGTGAATATAAAACACTTGATAATTTATATGATCATATAGATGAGATAGCAGGTAAAACAAAAGAAAAATTGATAGAAGGTAAAAATGATGCTTATATGAGTTATGAAATAGTAACAATATATAGAGATGTCCCTATAGATTTTTCTTTAGAAGATCTAAAATATAATGGTATTAATGATTATGAATTTGCATCAATATTAAAGGAATTAGAATTTGCATCATTATTGAAAAAATACAATTTAGAAAATATAAAAACTGCTAATGATAAAACGAATACTATAAAAGATAGTATAAAAATAGTTGATTATAAGAGCTTTAATTATGATAAAGATTTTAGTTATTATATAGAAGTAGATCCAGTTGGTTATAGTAAGGGTGAAATACTAGGTATAAGTTTTTATAATGGTAGTGAAGCAACATTTTTATATAAAGAAAATTTAAAAGATATAAAACATATTTTTAAAAATAATTCTAATAAATATACATATGATATAAAGAAAAGTATAGTATCACTCAATAAATATGATATAAAAATAGAAAATGCTATATATGATGCTATGATTGGTGGATATTTATTAGATTATGTTGTAAAAGATGACATTAGTTTTCTTGCCAAAAGCTTTGATTATGATATAGAAAATTATGATAATATGTTTGGAAGTATAAAAAGAAGAAAAAAAGTAACTGAAGAAAAGTTAAAAGAACAATGTATTTTAAAAGCAGAATTTATCTATGAAACAAAAGAAGATATTTTAAGAGAAATAGAAGAAAATGATGAACTGGATTTATTTTATAATATAGAAATGCCACTATGTTTTGTTCTTGCAGATATGGAACTTGAAGGAATTAAAGTTAACAGGGATTATTTAAATGAGTTAAGTATAGACTTAAAGGAAAAGTTAGATAATTTAGTTCAAGAAATATATAAAGATGCAGGTATAGAATTTAATATTGCTAGCCCAAAACAGCTTTCTAATGTATTATTTACAATATTAAATATTAAATATCCAAAAAGAGTAAAAGATGGTAATTATTCAACAAGTAAAGATATTTTAGATAAAATTGTTGGTGAACATGAAATTGTTGGGAAAATTTTAAAATATAGAACACTGGCTAAAATTTATAATGGTTATGCAGAAGGATTAAAGCCATCAATTCGAGAGGATGGAAGGATTCATACTATATTTACTCAAACTTTAACAAGAACAGGACGACTTTCTAGTATTGAGCCAAACTTACAAAATATACCAGCAAAGGATGAATATGGAAGATTAGTTAGAAAAGCCTTTATTCCAGATAATAATTCTGTATTGTTGTCAAGTGATTACTCACAAGTTGAACTTAGAGTATTTGCTCACTTTTCTGGAGTAGAGCATTTAAAACAAGCTTTTATTGAAAATAAAGATATTCATACTAAAACAGCTAGTGATATTTTTAAAGTAAAAGAAGAAGAAGTAACAAAAAGTATGAGAAGGACTGCTAAGGCGGTTAATTTTGGAATTTTATATGGAATTAGTAGTTTTGGTTTAAGTGAAGATTTAAATATAGATATAGGGGAAGCTAAAAGATTTTTAAGCAATTATTTAAATACTTATCCTGGTATAAAAGAATATATGCAAAAAGAAAAGGATTTAGCATATTATAATGGATATGTCACAACTGTTATGAATAGAAAAAGAGTTATATCAGAGTTGAAAAGTAAGAATTATATGATTAGAAATCAAGGAGAAAGAATGGCTCTTAATACTCCAATTCAAGGAAGTGCAGCTGATATTTTAAAAAAAGCAATGGTTGAAATTTATAACGAATTTAAAAAGCGTAAATTAAAAAGCAAAATGCTTCTTCAGGTACATGATGAACTTATATTTAATGTTTTAAACGATGAATTAGATGAAGTAAAAACAATAGTTAAAGATATAATGGAAAATACTTATCAGTTATCAGTACCATTAAAAGTCGATATTGAAACCGGTTCTAATTGGTATGAGGCTAAATAGAAGAGGAGATGTAATAAAATGCCAGAAAAACCAGAGGTAATTACTGTAAGTAATGCTTTAAAAAATAAAGTATTGAAAAAGAAAATACAGAGAGTAGATGTATATTGGCCTAATATTATAGCAATGCCATCTATATTAGAATTTAAAGATAAATTAATAGGTCAAGAAATATTAGATATTACAACAAGAGGAAAATTTATTGTTTTTACATTAAATGACTATAATTTATTAATTCATCTTAGAATGGAAGGTAAATTTACTTTTAGAGATATTAATGCTGAAAGGAGTAAACATGAACATGTAGTATTTACACTAGATGACAATAAGCAAATGCGCTATCATGATGTTCGTAAATTTGGCAAAATGTATTTGACTAAAAAAGATAGGCTATATATAGATACCCCTCTTAAGGATTTAGGTTATGAATTTGATTCAGAATTGCTTACGAGTAATTATCTACTTAGTAAATTTAAAAACAAAAATAAATTTATTAAAACAGTTTTATTAGATCAATCTATAATTGCAGGTATTGGTAATATTTATGATGATGAAATTTTATTTATGAGTAATATAAATCCTTATAAGAAAGCTAAAGAGTTATCAAAGGCAGATTGTGAAAATATTATTAAAAATACAAATATTATACTTAACAAAGCGATAAAAATGGGAGGAACTACTATTAAGAGTTTTACATCGGAAGAAGGAGTTCATGGTAAATTTCAAAATGAATTGTTAGTTCATGGCAAAAAAGATGATTTTTGTCCTAATTGCAAAGGAAAAATAGTCAAAGAAAAAATAGATGGTAGAGGTACTTATTATTGCCCTAATTGCCAGAAATAAAAATTTTATTTTATTATTTATTTTTATTAGATTTTATAGTATAATTTAAAAGTGAGTTAGAAGAAGGAGTGAAATTATGAGAAAAACAAAAATGCTTTGTGGAATTGGCCCAGCTACTCAAGATTGGGAAGTTTTCAAAGAATTAGTAAATAATGGTATGAATGTTGTTAGAGTTAATTTTTCTCATGCAACAGATGAAGAAAGAAGAATTGATCAAGAGTTAACCATTAGAGCGCGTAATGAATTAGGTAAAAATGTTGCAATTTTATTCGATACTAAAGGACCAGATCTTAGAACATGTGATTTTGAAAATGATTCAATAGATTTTATAGCAGGAAATACAATAAGAATTATTAAAAAACCTGTAATTGGTAATAAGGAAAGAATTAGTTTTAATTATCCGCAAGTAATTGACAATTTAAAAGTAGGAACAGAAATATTACTTAATGATGGATTTGTTCGTCTAGAAGTAATTTCTGTTGAGGATACAAATGATGATAATAGTGGAGTAACCTGTAAAATATTAGACGATGCTGTGTTAAGAAGTAAACGTGGAGTAAATATTCCAGGAGTTGACTTAAATATTCCTTTTATATCTGAAGATGATGAGAAAGATATTCAATATGCTTGTGAACATGATGGAGATTATCTTGGTATAAGTTTTGTATCTAGTGCTGATGATGTAAGAGCTGCAAGAAAGCTTCTTGAAAAATATGGCAGAGGAGATATGTTGATACTATCTAAAATTGAAACTAAAAAAGCCATTGAAAATATTGATGAGATTATTGATGAGACAGATGGTATTATAATCGCTCGTGGAGATTTAAGCGTTGAAGTTCCTTTTATTCAGGTACCAGTATTACAAAAAGAAATTCTTAGAAAATGCCGTGAAAAAGGTAAAATTTGTATAGTTGCAACAGAAATGTTAAAAAGTATGTGTAAAAATTCTCGCCCAACAAAAGCTGAACTTACTGATATCTCAACCGCTGTTTTTGATGGAGCAGATGCTGTTTGGTTAAGTGATGAAACAACTATAGGAAAATATCCAGATTTAGCTAGTCAATATTTAGGAGAAGTGGCAGATGTAGCAGAAAGCCATTGCAATGATTACAAAACAAAATATAGTATTTCTAATGGTCATGATATTCCAGATTTAATAGCAAGTAGTGTTGTGAAAGCTGCTGAAGATTTAAATGTTAAAATAATTGTTGCTGCTACTATGAGTGGTTTTTCTGCTCAAAAAATTAGTAATTTACAACCAGAGGCAGTAATACTTGCTTTAGTTCCAAATGAAAGGATCGCTCGTAAGCTTGCATTGAATTGGGGAGTTTATCCTATCGTAACACCTGAATATTCATCAACAGATGAGCTTGTTACAGATGCTATTAACCAAGCTAAGAAGTTTATGACTTTAAATAGCGGTGATAAAATAGTTATTACTGGTGGTTTTCCTAATACAGGTTCAAAAACTACAAACTTTATGAAAATAGAAGAAATTAAATAGTTGTAAGAGTTAGCCTATTAATAGGCTAATTTTTGTAATAATTCGGGGGATGTATGAAAAGTTTTAGAATGATAAATTTTAATTTGGATGAAAAATATATAATAAATAAAGTTTCATCTAATTCTTTAATAAATGTTATAAAAAATATTGAACCAGAAGTAATTACACTACAAAATGTATCTAACAATACTTTTAATATATTAAGTAATAGATTAAAAAATAATTATTCTGTAATAAGATCAATAAATTTGAGTAGCAATATTATAATGATACAAAATAAGAATCTTATTTTATATTTAGATTCTATAGCTGAAGAAAAAAGTTATAATTTAATAGGAAATAAATATCGCAATTGTCAATTAGCTATTATCGAAAATAATAAACATTTTATATCAATCATAAATTCGGATATAAGCTATTCAAAATTAAAAAAATATAACCTTAACAAACTTGTAAAATTTTATGAATTATCTAATTCTAATAATATAGCAGATGTTAAGATAGTTATAAGTAATTATACTAATCAAAAATATTTAAAAAAAATGAATCAATTATATCAACTTGTTGATATATCTATTAATTATGATTTTATGGAAGGATTTTTAATAAATAAAGGTGTCAAGATAAACGATGTTGATGTTTGCAAAATTAAAAAAAAGTTCTATGGCGAAGTAACCGGAACAGTTTTAGATATTAATCTATAAAATAAAAAAATAATCAAATTGAAGTCTGATTATTTTTTTATGTTTAGTTTAAAAAATGATTTACTTAAACTATATTTAGTTTTTAGTATCTATATCTGTAATTTTTACAACAGTATTATCATATTCTTTTCCCATTAAAAATTCATGTATAATTTCCTCTTTGTTTTCAACGGATATTTCTTCTATTCTATCTACTCGGCATTTTTCTGATATTATAATAGCCTCAACTTTTTCAACTGCAGTATCTAAATCATCATTTACAACAATATAGTTATATTTAGGTATTTCGTTTATTTCTCTGTATGCTGTTTCAAAACGTTCTAAAATTTGTTCACTTGTTTCAACACCGCGAGCTTTAATTCTTCTTTTTACTTCTTCCATAGATGGAGCAACTATGAATATTAATATTACATCAGGAATTAATTTTTTAATATTCTTAGCACCTTCTACATTAATTTCTAAAATAACATCTTTGCCAGTACTAAGTAATTCTTCTAATTTATCTTTTGGCGTTCCAAAATATTCTCCATATCTAACTTTATCATATTCTAATATATCGCCGTTTTTAATTTTATTTTCAAATTCTTCTCTTGTAATAAAATAATAATCGACGCCATCTTTTTCGCCCATACGCATTTTTCTTGATGTATAAGATATTGATAATTCTAGATTATCATTACGGCTTAAAAGCTTATTAATTACCGTTCCTTTTCCAGCACATGTTGTACCGGATATTACAATTAAAGATCCTCTTTTTTTAGTTTTTAGCATACTCATATTATTTCTCCTTTTTTAAATGATTTTTGTATTCCTCTAATATTAGTTTATCGTCATTCGTAGGTATAGAGTAAATTATAGTACTTTTTAACTCAAAGTTCAACATTTCATTATTTCTTTCAAATTTGCTCAAAATTGGAATATCTACATCCTTTTTAATTTTTTTCAAATAATTTTGTCCTTTATCATTAAATCCTAAAATTCTAATATAATTGATAGTTTTAAATTTTTTAGCATCATCTTTTGTAAATCCAACTAAAATATGTAAAAGCATTCTAGAAATTTTATTATAAGTATATCTTTTTGATTTTACTTTTTCAATTAACTCATTGTAGTTTTTACATCTAATAATTACTTTTTTTAAAAGTTTATCAATCCCTTCATCAACAGTTTGATAAATACTTAAATCATTTTCAGAAATAATTTTGTATTTTAAAAGATTAAAATAATAATCTCTAAAATGAATATTTTTATAATTTAGATATTTATCGACAAATTTAGGAACACTATTTGATACATCTTTATTTTCTTTTAAAGCATTTCGAATTGCTGTACTACTAGTTATTTTTTCTAAGTTATTTGAATGATAATTATCTTTTCTTTTTATAATGATTGGTTTAATAGCATAATTATTTTCAATAATAATTTTTATGTAACTAACTCCAAGTAAATCATTTGGAGTATTTATTTTTTCTCCTGTCAAATCATAAATTGCTTTAGCAATTGCAGTAGGGTAATTTTCGCCAAATTTTGAATATATCTTAACAAGATTATCGAAATCGGTATTTTTTATTTGTGTTTTTGCGATCGTAGTAAGAGTATCTAAATCATCATTTTCACTTCCAAATACGAATTTATCTACTTTTAACTTTTCAAGTATAGTAATTGCACCATAAGCAAAAAAGTCAGCTGATTGAGTAGCAAAGGGAAAAGGTAACTCAACAATCAAATCAATACCAGCTTTTTTAGCAATATCTGTCTTGTCCCATTTGTTTATTATCGAAATATCTCCTCTTTGGCTGAAGTTACCTCCTAGTACTAATATAATTTCTTCGTCTTTATACATTTCTTTAATTTTATTTAAGTGATATAAATGTCCATTATGAAATGGATTATATTCTGCAATTATTCCAACAGCCATATAAATCACATCCTTTTGTTTAGTGTAGTTTAACATATTTTATTTAATTTTTCTATATATCAAATTGATTTTATAACTATTTTTTTATATAATTAAAATGGTGATATTAATGAATAAAATAGATTTAAGCTTATTACATAGTAATTCAATTAATGAAATAGTAATTGATGAAGATATTCTTTTTCCAGATGATTTATATAAAAATACAGATATTCAAAGCTTTAAATTTGTTCATGTTAAAGGGAAAATAAAAAGAGAAACAGATGATGATGATTATATAGATTTTGATGTAAAAGGAGAAATGGTATTATTAGATTCTATTAGTATGGAGGAAGTAAATTATCCATTTTCTTTAAAAATTGAAGGAACTTTAACAGAAATTTTAGGAAATTGCCCAAATACTCTTGATATTTTGGAACTTTTGTGGGAAAATATTGTACTAGAGGTTCCCCTAAAGTTTACTAAGGTCGAGGATCTCAGTAAATTTCATGGAGATGGATGGAAATTAATGAGCGAAGAAGAGAATGCTCATAAAAGTAATCCTTTTAATGAATTGTTAAAGGATATGGGAGAGGAGTGATAAAATGATGACTTTAAATATTCAATTATTTGCTGTACCATTCCGTAAAGTTTCAAAAACAAGAAAAAGAATGAGAAGAGCACATAATGCTATGGATCTTCCTGGTGTTACAAAATGTTCAAACTGTGGAGAAGTAATTAAACCTCATAGAGTTTGTCCAAAATGTGGAAATTATAAAGGAAAAGAAATAGTTAATACAACAAAAGAAGAAAATGAAGATTAATTAATAAAAATGTTTACTATCTAAAGTAATCATTTTTTTTGTTTACAAAAGTTTATATATTAAAATAAACTATTTACAAGTACTATAAAAAAATAAAGTACTTGAAAATAGGAAATAGATGATGTAAAATTTAGATATAAAATAGAAGGAGAAAGAAAATGGAAAAAAGAAAAGATATATTGTTAGTAATACCCCTAATACTAACAATAGTTCTAATGGGGGGGGGTTACTTACGCCAAATATAGTAAGAGTATAGAGACTAAAAAGGAAATAACAATAAAAACAGGGACAAGATATATAGGAATATATGGAGAAAACAAAGAAAATATAGAAATAGGAAAAACATATACATTTACAATAGAAAATAGAGGAATAGAAGATGCAAGTTATAGACTATATATCGAGAATATAGAAGATGTTAATATAAGCTATAGTTATATAAAGAACGGAACAACAACAACGGGAACGTTAGTAAGTAAAACAATAGATGAAGATAATTTAAAAGTAGGAGAAAAGATAACTATAACAATAAAATTTACAGGAAGCGGAAGTTATAAAGGAAAACTAAAAGTAGAAACAAAAGACTATTATAACAATGAACCAAATGCTCCAGTGTTAGTAGGAGATATGATTCCGGTAGTCTGGAATGGAAGTTCAAAACAATGGCAAAAGGCAGATGAGAAAAATACAAATAATAGTTGGTATGATTATGATAAACAAATATGGGCGAATGCTGTAACGATAAAGGATACAGCTAAGAGAACAGAATATAAAAATGCAGCAGCAGGAACAACAATAGATTTAAAATATGTAAATTTAATGTTAGTATGGATACCAAGATATAGTTATACACTAAAACAGCCATATGGCTACCAAATAAGTGTAGGATCAACACCAAGTCAAGCAACACCTGGAGCATTTGATATCAAATTTGTAAAAACAAGTACAATCGAAACAGGGACAGGCACATACACCGGAACAACGCCAACAGGATATTTTACACCATCGTCATTTTGTTGGGGCAACAGTTGTGATGATGGGAAAACAAGAAGTAATGCAGGAAATATAGAGTTACCGGGAATCTGGATAAGTAAGTTTGAGCTTACTGGAACAATAGATGCAATAACATCAATTCCTAATCAAAAGAATATAATAAATCAAACAAATAAGGCTTTCTTTGATTCAATAAAAAATCAGTTCACTACAAATGGAGAAATAAATTGTGGATTTACCGGAAATAACTATGATACCCATATGATAAAAAATACAGAATGGGGAGCCATGGCATATTTAAGTCAAAGTAAATATGGAAAGTATGGAAATTCAAAATATACAAATGCCAATAAAGAGATTTATATAAATAATTATAGTGGCTTACAAACGGGCTGTAGTAAAGGAACACCTGGAACAGGTGCAAATGGTACAGGATCTTCATCTACATGCTCATATACATACGAAAAAGAACCATATGGAACCGGAGCTAGTACAACCGGAACTATCTATGGGATATATGATACATCAGGGGGGACATGGGAAAAAGTAATGGGAAATTTAAATGGTAATTTCTCACAATCAGGATTTAGTACTATTCCAGAAGCAAAATATTATAATAAATATACCATAACAGCCGGAATCAAAGGCGATGCAACAAATGCTGATGGAACAACAGGTTTTTATGGAGATTATCAAGGATTTGTATCTTCTTCTAACTCTTGGTTTTGTCGTGGCGGTGGCTATAACGCTGGTGTTGTCGCGGGGGTCTTTAGTTTCGTTGGTTACATTAGTGGTGCTGGCACCGTCCATGGTTCGCGTCTTGCTATATCGACTTGGTAAATAAGAAAATTAGATCATAAAAAATATTGATTTTTGAAAGTTAAGATATTTTTTAAAAGAATTTTGATTAGTCTACTAGAAACTTAAATAATTCTAGTAGATTTTTTAAATTAATTTAAAAAAAAAGCAATTTGAATAAGATTACTATATGTGTTATATTCTAAATGTTCCTAATGGATCCATGGAATAATAAACTTATAGGAGGTGTATATATAACATAAAATAATTTATATATATGTTGAATACTTATGTTATTAATTTCTTTTTTATTTATCATATTGAACTTATCAAAAGATAATTCTCTATATGAGGTTATCTTTTTGATTGGAAAAAAATATTAAAAAATGTTATATTAAATATAGGTGGTAATATGCTAGAAAATCAAGATAATCTGTTAATAATATGTCCCAATGATACTAAGATTCAAATATTACAAGAAATATGCCAAAAAAAAATTCTTATTAATATCAAATTTATGGATATAGATACTTTTATAGAAAATTATTTTTATAAATATGATAATAAAACAGTATCTTATATAATGAATAAATATAATACTAATATTGATATTAGTAAAATGTATTTAGAAAAATTATATGTAATTGATTTAGAAAAAAAATATAAAAGTAAGAAAATAATTTTCTTACAAGAATTAAAAAAAGATTTAATAAAAAAAGAACTTTTATATACTAATGATTATTTTAAAGATTATATAAAAGAAAAAAATATAAAAATAATAAATTATCCTAAATTAGAAAAATACTTAATTGATACTTTAAAAAAGTTGAATGCTCAATTTATAGATAAAGAATATAAAAAAAGAGAATTTACTGTAGTTGAAGCTAATGATATATTTGAAGAAGTAACTTTTGTAATAGAAAACATAATAGATTTATATAAAAATAAAATACCTTTAAATAAAATCTTTATTATAAATATAAATGATGACTATAATTATACTATTGAATACTTATTTAAAATGTTTAATATTCCAATAAATATTGAAAATAAAAATAGTATAGCATCAACATTAATTGTAAAAAAATATTTAAATGATAATACATTACCAGAACTGACATCTAAAAATGAAGAACTTATAAATAAAATAATAAGTATAAAAAACTCTTTAATAGATCTAGAAAATGATAGTAATTATAATTCTTTTTTTAAAAATAGTTTAGAAAATACTTATCTTCCAGCTCCTAAATATAAAAATGCTGTTAATATTACTAATATTTTTACCCGAAATTTTAATGATGATGAATATGTTTTCGTTTTAAATTTTAATGATTCTATTATTCCTATTATGTATAAAGATGAAGAATTCATTACTGATAATGATAAAAATGAAGTTAATCTTTTTACCACTTCATATAAAAATAAAAGAGAAAAAGAAATTACTATTAATTATTTGTCAAATATTAAAAATATTACCCTTAGTTATAAATTAAATAGTTTTAAAGACAAATTTTATCCTAGTAGTATGATAAATGACTATAATATGAAAGTAAAAAAATATGAAATAAATAATTATAATATTTCACATAAATATAATAAAAGAATGTTATCAACATATTTAGATAGATATTATAAATACAAAGAAGAAAACAAACATTTAAAATCCTTATATAAAACATATAAAGAAACTTTAGAATATAATACATATAATAATAAATTTACTGGTATTGATAAAAAAATATTTTTAGATAAGGTAGATAAAATAACATTATCTTATACAAGTATGAATACATATAATCAATGTAAGTTTAAATATTATGTAAATTATATTTTAAATTTAGATCCATTTAATGAAACGTTTTATACTTTAATTGGTAATTTATTTCATTATATTTTAGAAAAATGTTTTTCTAGTAATTTTAATTTTGAAAATACATGGAATGGATATCTAGAAGATAAAGAATTATTAATCAAAGAAAAATTTTTTTTGGAAAAATTAAAAAAAAATCTTATAAATGTAATAGATATAATAAAAGAACAGATTATGTATACTGATTTTAAAAAATGTTACTATGAAAAAAAAATTTATATACCATTAGAAGATAATGAGATAAAAGCATCCTTTATAGGAAAAATAGATAAAATTATGTATTATAATAGTGGCAATAATGATTATTTTTCGGTTATTGATTATAAAACAGGATCTTTTGATTCAAAATTATATGATATGAAGTATGGTCTTAGTATGCAGTTAGCAACATACCTATATTTAATTAATAAATCAAATATTTTTAGAAACCCAAAATTCGGTGGCATGTATTTTCAAAAAGTTTTAATGGGAAATGTTAGCTATGACCTAAAAAAAACATATATAGAAAAGATGAAAGATAGTTTAAAACTTGTTGGATATTCAACAGATAATGAAGAAATATTAAAATATTTAGATCATGAATATACAAATAGTAAAATTATAAAATCAATGAAAAAAACAGATAAAGGTTTTTCTAGATATGCTAAAATATTAACTAATGATGAGGTAAATAATATTATTAATTATACTGAAAAAGTAATTTATGATAGCCTAAAAAGTATTAAAACAGCTGATTTTGATGTTAATCCTAAAAGAATAGATAATATTGATGTAAGTTGTACTTCTTGTAAATATAAAGATTTATGTTATAGAAAGGAAGAAGATTATATAAACTTAGAAAAATGTGAAGACTTAAGTTTTTTAGAAGGTGATCATAATGGCAAATAGATGGACAGAAGAACAAAAAAAGGCAATTGAAATAGAGGGTACAAACGTAATAGTATCGGCTGGTGCTGGAAGTGGGAAAACAGCTGTTTTATCTGAAAGAGTTTTGAGAAAAGTAAAAGAAAATACTCATATTAATGAAATGTTAATTTTAACATTTACAAAAATGGCTGCCAAAGAAATGAAAGATAGAATTAAGAAAAAATTAATAGAAAATAAATTGTATGATGAAGTAGAACTGCTAGATGGAGCCTATATAACAACATTTGATAGTTACAGTTTGTCTGTAGTTAAAAAATATCATCATATATTAAATATAGATAGTAATATTCAAATAAGTGATCCTGTTTTATTGGAAATTATTAAAAGAGATTTACTACAAGAAATACTTGATAGTTATTATAAGTCTGAAAATGAGGATTTTAAAAATTTTGTTTATAAGTTTTCTTTAAAAGATGATAATGACTTAGTTGATTTAATAATAAAGTTATCTAATAAATTGGATTTAAAATATGATCGAAAATTTTTTTTAGAAAGTTACATAGAAAAATATTATAGTGATTTTGAAATAAATAAACTGATAAATGAATATATAGAAACTGTTTTTAAAGAATTTGAAAATTTCAAAGATTTAGTATATAAGCTCCAGATAGAATTAGAAGATAAAAAGTTAACTACTCTTAATTTAAAGATAGGTACATTTTTGAATAGTAAAACATATGAAGAAATATATGAAGGATTAAAAAAGCTAGAACTACCCCGATCAAATGGTTATTCTGATGAGGCAAAAATTATAAATGAATCATTAAAAGCTTCTCGAGATGAGCTTAGAAAACTCTGTGTTTATGAAAATAAGGCCCTTATGTATAAGGAGCTAAAAGAGACTTATAATGATACTAAAATACTAGTAGAAATTCTTTTAAAATTGGATAGTAATAATACTGAATATAAGCGAAAAAATAATTTATATGATTTTAATGATATAAGTCATCTGGCAATAAAATTAGTAATGGAAAATGAGACTGTTAAAGATGAAGTAAAAAATACATTTAAAGAAATACTAATTGATGAGTATCAGGATACTAGTGATAATCAAGAACTATTTATATCACTTATAAGTAATAATAATGTGTATATGGTTGGCGATATAAAGCAGTCAATATATCGTTTTAGGAATGCTAATCCTTATATCTTTAAAAATAAATATGATCTATATAGTAATCAAAGTATGGGTATAAAAATTGATTTAAATAAAAACTTTAGAAGTAGAGAAGAAGTTCTTTCTAATATTAATATGCTATTTGAGAATATTATGGATAATGAAATAGGAGGAGCAGATTATAGAAAGTCTCATAAAGCTATATTTGGTAATATTAGTTATAATGAAGAAGGAGAAACTACTCAAAATAATAATTTAGAAATTTATACTTACACTAAAAATAAGGATATTAAGGATGTTGAACAAGAAGCTTTTATAATAGCTGAAGATATAAAAAATAAAGTTGATTCTAATTATAAAATATTTGATAAAGATAGTAAAATAATTAGAAATGCAACATATGATGACTTTGTAATACTACTTGATAAAAAGAAGAATTTTGATTTATATAAAAAAATATTTGAATATTTAAAAATACCTTTGACTATTTATAAAGAAGAAAAAATAAATAATACAGATGATTTCTTAATAATTCATAATCTATTTAAATTAGTTTTAAAAGTATATGAAAATGATTTTACAACAGATTTTAAATATGCCTTTTTATCACTTAGTAGAAGTTTTTTATTTAATTATGATGATAATGAAATATTTAAGATATTTAAAGAAGATTTATTTTTAAAAACAGATATAGTAAAAATAGCTTTTGAAATAAAAGATGAAATAGATATTCTTCCTTTAAAAGATATCTTTAGGTTAATACTTGATAAATATAAATATTTTGATAAATTATTAACAGTTACTGATATTGATAAATGTGAAAAATGTATTGAATATTTAGAAAGCTTAATAGATTCATTGAAAAATAGTGATATTAATGATTTTATGTACTATTTAGATAATGTTATTTCAAAAGATTATGATATAAAATATGATAATAGCGTTGAAATTAATAATTCAGTTAAAATAATGAGTATTCATAAGTCTAAGGGTTTAGAATTTCCTATTTGTTATTTTGCTGATTTACAAAATAAATTTAATATGAAAGATCAAAAAGAAAAAGTAATTTTTAGTAATAAATATGGTATAATACTTCCGAATATTGAAGAAGAAAGTAAGGATACTATTAAAAAAATATTATATAAAAATTTTGATACAATAGAAGAAGTGAGTGAAAGAATTAGACTTTTTTATGTAGCACTTACTCGTTGTAAAGAAAAAATAATAATACTGGCCCCTGAGGTAGAAGATGATAAGTCATCGTATCAAGAAATTGTTGATATGTCGAAAAGAAAAAAGTATATATCATTTTATAGTATTTTAAAAAGTATTTGGTATAAACTTGATGAGTATATAGTAAATAAAGAAATAAAAGGTTATAGCAAAAATTATTTATATAAGCCGAAGGAAAAAGAGATAAATTTATTGGATGCCAATGAAATTTTTGTTGAAGAGGTTAATGTTGAAAAAGAGAAAATAAAAAAAGAACATTTTTCTAAAGAAAGTAATAAATTTATTTCAAAAGAAGAACAAGATTTATTAAAATTTGGTAGCATGGTTCATCAAATATTAGAAAATATTGATTTTATGAATCCTAATTTAGAAAACATTGATAATAAGTTTGTAAAAGATAAAATTAGAAAGTTTATAAATAGCAGTATTATTAAAAATAATTTAGATAGTACTTTTTATAAAGAATATGAATTTATATATCAGAAAGATAGTGAAAGTTTGCATGGTATAATTGATTTGATGATTGAAAATAAAGAAGAAATTATTATAGTAGATTATAAACTTAAAAATATAGATGATTCTAGTTATATCAAACAATTAAGAGGCTATAAAGATTATATTTCTCTGCTAAAAAATAAGAAAATAACATTATATTTGTATTCTATTTTGGATGAAACCTTTAAAATTGTTTATTAGTTTATTTATAATTATAAGAAGGTAAATATTTCAATATAAATATGTGATTTTTAAATGAAAATGTTACATAAAATAAAATGAATTTTAAATGAAAATGTTACATGGTGAAATTGATAAAATTATCAGTTTCTTTTTTTTGAATTTTAAGTGAAAATGTTACATTAATGTTATACAATAATCATCGCTATTTAGCGAGAAAGAGAGGTGAAGTGAAAATGTTAAATTATATGGAGCAAAGAAAATATGAAATCATTGGTAAAGTAGTTAATGGTGAATTGACTAGAAAAGAGGCAATGTTCGAACTAAATAAATCAAGACAACAAATCTATAGACTAATACAAGTTTATGAAAAACAAGGAGAACAAGGATTTATCCATAAAAATAGAAATAAAGAATCAATAAGGAAAATTAATCAAAGTATAATTGATGAATTAGAAGATCTATATTTAACTGAATTTTATGATTTTAATTTTGTTGCTTTTTATGGAGCAAATAGATATCTTAATGAAGTATTTATTCCTAAAATGAATAAAAATTTTCTTACGAAATTGATCCTAAAACTTCTAAAATGAGACCTAATAATTATTCAATAGAAGAATTAAAATTGCTCATATCAGAAAAAACACC
>CANQWY010000021.1 GCA_947627675.1 uncultured Bacilli bacterium | reverse complement strand
TACTATTTATACCAATTTAGTCTTACAAATTCTACTTGAGCCTATTTTCTGAAATTTAACTTTTCATTTGAGTTTTTTATTATTGTATTTTAAGCTTAGTCATAAAATATTTTTTTTTACTAATATTTACAATATATCAATATTAGATATTATATTTAATAAGTTAAAGAAGCCGAATACAATACCTACAAGTACATATAAATTCATATAATTAAATTCACTTCATATCTTTTTAAAATTCTTAATTAATACATAATATTTAAAATATATTTATATAATTTTTTCCTTCTTTTGAATAATTTGTTATCTATAAATAAAAATCATCAGCATCTATTCATATTACTATTTTTATTACTTTTCTATTTTATAAATTTCACTAAAAAAGATATAACTTTTGTTAATAAGTTATATCATACGAAATTACATATTTCCCATATATTTAATAAGCATTTTCATTGAAACATTATCATATTTCTTCTCTTCTTCCAGCATTTCATATTCAGAACTAATTTCATCATATTTAACATTATTTTTTATAATATTATAATCAAAGTAAGATAAGTCTCCTTCTCTAACTATTCCACATTTTACACATTTACATTTAATTTTAGCTCCACCATCTAATAATGATAAAAAATACCATAATGGATGATTGCAACTTTCATCTAAAAGTTTATATAATTCATTTCTTTTAGCTTCTAATAATTTAGCCCTTGCAACTAAAGTTTTATATTTATTTACTTTATCATACTTTTCTAAGTCATAAATTAAAGTTGATATACTATTAAGCTCATTTTCATTTTCCATAAGCTCTTCTTTTGTATCAATAATTTTTTTATCCATAATTATAACCTCCCCTGAAATAAGTATATCATATACAATTGTAAATTATAACAAAATTAGTTATTTTCTATTTTTTCTTGAAACTCCCTTTCAGTAAGAATATTTATACCAAGTTCCAATGCTTTTTCATACTTTTTACCTGGATTATCGCCAACTATTACATAATCAGTCTTTTTGGATACAGACTCACTAGTCTTCCCTCCAAGAGATTCAATTATCTCTTTTCCTTTCTCCCTAGAATATAATATAAGACTTCCAGTAAGAACAAAGGTTTTGCCACTAAAGAAAGAATTTTGAATAATCTTTTTACCCAAATATTCCATATTTAAACCAAATGATTTAAGTTTATTTATAATATTAATATTTCTTTCATCTTTAAAATAGTCAACAACACTCTCGGCAATAATATCTCCTATATCTCTTATAGAATTTAAGCTATCAAATGAAGCATTAATTAAATTATCCATATTATGATAATTACTTGCAAGTATTTTAGCAGTCTTACTTCCTACATGGCTAATTCCTAATCCAAATAATAATTTTTCTAAAGAATTTTCCTTACTTTTTTCTATGGCCTCGATAAGATTAGTAATTTTTTTATCACCATATCCCTCAAGTCTAGTTAAATCTTCTCTATGACTTTGTAATAAATAAATATCAGAAACTTCTTTAATAAAACCAAAGTTAAAGAAATCTTCAACTATTTTATCGCCAAGTCCATCTATATTCATTGCATCACGACTTGCAAAGTGAATTAGTCCTTCAATCTTTCTAGATGGACAATGATCATTAATACAGTAATAATCTACTTGATCACCTTTTTTTACTAATTTACTATTACATATAGGACACTTGTCAATCATAACAAATTTTTTTTCTAATCCTGTTCTTCTATCTTTTTTTACTTCAACTACTTCAGGTATAACGTCACCTGCTTTTCTAATTGAAACAATATCACCTATATGTAAATCTTTTTCTATGACATAATCTTCATTATGTAAAGTAGCTCTTGAAATAGTAGACCCCATAACAATGACAGGATCAAGAACAGCATTTGGAGTAATTTGCCCAGTACGTCCAACTGTAAAAATAATATCTCTAAGCTTAGTAAGTACTTCTTCAGCAGGAAATTTATAAGCTGTAGCCCACTTTGGATATTTAGCAGTAAATCCAAGCTTATTTTGATATTCAAAGCTATTAACCTTTATTACAATTCCATCTATATCATATGGAAGCTTATCACGAGTATCTGTTTTTTCTGAAATAAATTCCAATACTTCATTAATATTATTAACAAGTCTATTATTAGGATTTGTTTTAAAGCCTAAATTTTTCATAAAATCTAAAGCTTCCATATGAGTTTTAATACCATAATCTTCTGGATTTGGCAAATGATATATATAAGAATCTAAACTTCTTTTAGCAGCTATTTTACTATCTAATTGCCTAATAGATCCCGCAGCTGCATTACGGGTATTTTGAAGTGGTTTTTCATTATTTTTTATTCTCTCACGATTTAATTTTTCAAGAGTTTCTTTGCTCATAAATATTTCTCCACGTACCTCTATATCTATTTTTTCTTTTAAACTCAAAGGAATAGATTTTATGGTTTTGGCATTATGAGTAATATCTTCTCCAACAACTCCATCTCCACGAGTAGCAGCTCTAACTAATATACCTTCTTTATATAACAAAGATACTGACAATCCATCTATTTTTAATTCACATACATATTGTGGATTGATTCCTTCTTTTTTTATTCTTTCATCAAAAGATATAACTTCACTTTCTGAAAAAACATCACTTAAAGATAGCATAGGTTTTTCATGATAAACTTTTTTAAATGAATCTATTACTTCACCACCAACTCTTTTAGTAGGTGAATCTTCAAAAGAATATTCTGGATATTTTTCTTCTAGTTCTTCTAATTCTCTTAAATATTTATCATATTCCTGATCCGTAATAATAGAATTTGCTAAAACATAATAATTATAATTAGCATCATTTAATATTTTAGTAAGTTCATCTATTCTATTTTTAATATTAGTCATAAAATATCTCCTATCTTAAAAATTAAAATATTATTAGATAAAATAAGGAATATTTAAAAAACATCCCTCAGCTTATTAATACACTATTAACTTAAGATATATATATTATACCAAATAATTTTTAAATTAACCATAGATAATTATTTTGAGTTTCGGTATTTTTTTACATGAATTGCAAAATCAATCAATATACATCAACAAAATGCAATAAAAACTAATTGTTTCTTATTAATATCATTTTTTTATTGCTATATCAATAATTCTACAAAATTTTACCGGAACTCAAAATAATTATAAAAGATATAAGATATATTAACATTAAAAAAATAATTTTATCCAATATTATCAGATAAACTACATCTTTTTTTTAAATCTTTTAAAGCTTTAATTGAGTTTTCAGAAACTATTTTTCCTTTTTTCTTAGTGTAATTAATACTATTTTGAAGAGTTAAAATCATGGCTTTATCTAAATCTTTAAGTGCTATTTGCCTTTCTTCTTCAATATTATCAAAATACCTTCCATCTTCTGTTTTATCAGCTAAAAAAATAATTTTATCAAGTAAAGTCATATTCTCTCTACCAGTAGTATGATATCTAACGGCATTTGCCATTTCTTTTGTAAATTTAAAATTCTTTTCTAAAAAATCTGCTCCGACAAACCCATGTACAGCATATTTATTTTCATTATCTAGCAACTTTTTATTTAAATTATTTTTTATAATGTAATTGGTATTTTCTAAATCACTCATTTCTTTAGCAATATCATGACTAAGTCCTACAATCTGAGCTATTTCTATATCATAATTATAAATTTTCGCATATTCCATGGCCTTTTTCATAACCCTAACGGAATGATTATATCTATCATTACTTAAATTTTTTTTTAAATATTTGTCTATATCTTCTAATTTACTACACATTCTAAAACCCTCCATATCATATTATAAAATAAAAAGACTTAAACTAAAAGTCTATTTATTAATTTCTTTAATGCATGAGTATATAATTAAATAAATAATTACTGATAAAGGTATCAAAATAATAATAACTTGCAAAATATTACTAATACTATATTTAGGAACAATGGTAGTGAATGAATAATAAAAAAGGCAAAACAATATTAAAACCGTTAAAATTAAAGATATAACTGAATTATCTCTTACTTTATTTACTTTTATTGATTTTTTTACTCTATTTCTAGTTTTTCTATTATAAACATTTCTATTGGCATTATAAAATATTAAAGATGAAATAAAAAATAAAGGAGCCATCGATACTAATACCGAAATAATTTGTAAAAATCCCGCCATATTAAGTAATATTCTAAAATCACTATTAAAAATAGTATAAATAACTATAAGAAAATAAGGCAATAATAGTGAATAAATAAAATATTTATCAATATACATATAATTATTATAAAAAACAGGTAATTTGTTATCAATATTACCAACTATAAATAAAGTAATAATTGCAAAAAGTAGAATAACTTCTGTAGTAACATTGTATAAATTAATATTATTATTTAATCCTACTTTTATCCAAATAGATAAACACATTATTATAAAAATAATATTTATAGTAAATCTTTTTGATTTATCTAAACTTTCTTCAATACTTTCCTTATATATTTCAAATTTATTATTAACATTACTATCTTTATCAAATAGTCTAATTCCTATATAAATCAAGTAAATTATTAATAAAAAAACAGGTAATAAAAATACTATGACAGTAATTAAATCATGTAATTTTAACGATGCTAAGTATGTAATAAAATCAGGATTGGTTATATTTTTATATATAATAAATATAAGTAACAATGTTAAAAAAAGCACTATAGAATAATTAAAATTTTTAGTAAATTTAAAGTTTCTAAGTTGAAATATAGGAAAATCATTTTTTATATTTGCAACTATACCAAAAATAATTATTATAAATAATGAAACGATTTCTACTATAATATCATTAAAAGACCACAGAGGATTTAAACTTATCTTTAACCACAAAGAAGCAATTATTATAAAAAATAAAGTAAAAATTGTTGCTCTTTTATAGCTTCTAAGTCCAAATATTTGATCTTTGCTTAACTTTTTTATTTCCTTTTCCACTCTTCTCACCTCTATTATAAGTATATTTAAACATTATTTTTTAAAATTTTCAATAAATCTTCTTCAAAAAAAATAAACTTCATTTTGAAGTTTATTATTTATTATATTCTTTTAATATATCTATAGTTTTTTGCATTTCTAAATCATATGTTAGCATTTCAATACCGCCTATTTGTTTTAGTAATTCGTCTTTAGTAATATCATATTTTTTAGCCATTTCTTCTGCTTTTTTATCTACTTCTTCTTCTTTTACTTCTACTTTTTCTATATTCATAATTTCTTCAAGCATTAAACGATATAAAACATTTTGATATGCTTCTGGCTCAATTTGTTTTAATAAATCATCTTTAGTAGATTTAGTAAACTGATAATATAAATCTAGACTCATTCCTTGCATTTTCATATTTTCTTCAAAGCGATGCAATAATCTTTCTGTTTCTTCATTAACCATTTCATCTGGAATATCTACTTCTACGTTTTTACCAACTTTTTCTAGTAATTCATCAACATACTTATTTTCAAGATCAGCTTCTTTATGATTTTTGATATCTTTTTCTATCTTTTCTCTTAATGATTTTTCATCTTTTACATCATCCATTGCTAAATCTTCAAAGAAGTCTTCATCTAAATTTCTTTTTATTTTCTCTTTTACTTCATTAACCTTAACATGGAATATTACTTTTTGACCTGCTAAATCACTTGCATGATAATCTTCAGGGAAAGTTAAATCTAAATCTTTTTCATCTTCCTTTTTTAAACCTATTAATTTTTCTTCAAAACCTGGAATGAATGAATTAGAGCCAATTTCTAGGGAATAATTTTCTCCTTTTCCTCCTTCAAAAGCAACTCCATCTTTAAAGCCTTCGAAATCAATTACTGCGATATCACCATTTTCAATTTTACCATCTTTTACAACAACCTCAGTATATTCTTCAAGCAAATGTTCTATTTCATGATCTATTTCTTCTTTTTTAACTTTTGCTTCTTCTTTAGCCACCTTAAGTCCTTTGTAATTTTTTATTTTTACTGATGGTTTTGTGATAATAGTAAAGTTAAAAGTGATACCATTATCATTAATTTCTTTTATATCAACATTTGGTTGTACAACTGGAACTAATTTTGATTTATCCAAAGCTTTTAAATAAGCATCTTGAACTAATAAATCTGCAGCATCTAAATATAATGATTCTTTACCAAAGCGTTTTTCATAAATTTCTCTAGGAACTTTTCCTTTTCTAAACCCATCAACTTGAACAGTCTTTTGCTTTTTAATAAAAACTTTATCAAGAGCACTTTTCCACTCTTCTTTTTCTATTTTAATCTCAACTTGATGTCTATTTTTATTTTCTTCTTCATTTTCTTTTTTTACATTTTTCTTTTCTTCTTTTTCTTTTGCCATATTATCTCCTCCAACAAGCACTATTATAACTTAAAAAAAGCATTAGTACAAGTAAATTTATTCTTTTTAAATTAAACATTTTTTATTATTTTATATTTTTATTTTCATTTAATTCATTAATATATTTATTCTCAAATTTTTTTGCTAATTCTGATGCAAAAATTATATTAAAATCATCTTCTTTATACAAAAAGTCAGTATCACAAATTACGATTTCTCCTTCATTCAATTCTTCATAATTTATATTTCCAGTATTTTCTATACCTAAAGCTTCTATATTATAAGCTAGATTTTTATTATACCATCTCTTATTTTCCTTTAAAAGTCGTCCTACATTTTCAAAAGATACATCAGTCCAAATAATACCATCATTTCTAAGTTCTTTATAAACCTCATATATTTCATCTTCAGAAATATAACAATTAGTATCAACTTTTTCACTGACTTCTATTACAACAGGAAGCAAATCTGTAGTTGATCTTGGAATAAAATTTTCCAAATTAACTCTGATTAATGGCTGTAAAATTCTAGGATGATAAGGTATCTTATATGTAATTCGTTTACTACCAATCTTTAGCACTTTATCCCCTACTATAAATGCTGCTGTTGATGCTCCAAATTCAGGATAGGAGATATCGACTAAATTTAAATTCTGATTTTCTAATAATTCCTCAAATACTTTAATAAAAACATCATATAAATCACCTAAATATTTATTATCAATAAAATGAATATTTGTAAAAACTCTTTTACTAAGAATACCTTCTAGATATTCACGTTTATTAGAATTTATCTTGTTATTTAATTTATTATACACCATAATATCTAAATCTTTATATTCTTGTAATACCCATAATATACTTGCTGGTGTAATTTTTATCAAATCCTCAAATTTGCTATGTAAAAACTTTTTAAATTCTAATGGTGACTTATTCATACTATATATACTAAGTAACATTTTATAATCTTCTTCATTATATATATCCAAATTAGAAATAATTACTATAAAATTGCTGATGAATCTATTATCTAGAAATTTTTTCATTTCATAATTGGAATAAAGTTCATATACTAAATCAATAAAACTATCATCTCTGATAAATTGATTAATTAAATCATCATAGTTTCTTTTTATAAATCTAAAAAAATCTATATTTTCATAATTATTTTTACTAACAAATAATTTTATTCTTTCCCACATAATATCATTCTTTAACAATCCAAAAAGTTGGTAAATCTCTTAAACCATTTTTTCCAGCTGCAACTGGCTTATTAATAATCTCATTTTTTATTACTAGTTCTGTTGAACTACCTCCATCCATGTTAGCAGCATTGACAGCTCCATAATTTTCCATAATTTCTGTTAAATCGGACATATCAGCACCTATTGATGTTGGAATTCTACCATTTATTATTAAAAATAAAACTATTCCATCTTTTCTTTGCCCAATTGCTGTACGAGGTGCAATTCCCCAACCGCCATTACCTTTTACAAAACTACTTTTTCCGTTAACAATAAGATAAGGACCAAATTCAACAGCATCTCTTATACCTTTATCCATTGCTTCCTTGGCAGTCCATTTTCCTAATACTAATTTATTTTCTTTGTCAAAACCTACAATTCCACCACCTACATTAGCTTTTTTATAATCTCCTATTAATTTCCCATTAGATATTACAACACCATGAGGCACTCCTCCATTACTATTCCAATCAGGATCATAAAAACCTCCTGCATTAATAGCAATTACAGCATTATTATTTTTACTAACTGTTGTTATGGCCTCACCTCTTTTACCAATATATCTACTAGTTGCTAGGCTTACTTTACTCGGATCATATATTGCTACTAAATATCCCCTATAACTATTTCCACTGATATTAATTACTTTATATAAATCATTACCTTCATCTTTTTTCAATATTTCTTCTTCATACTTGTTTTTATATACTTTCATACTACTATTATATTTTTTAATTTTTATCAAACTTGTATCAGTAGAGCCATCAACTTCTATAACTCCATTCATGGCAAGAACTTTTTCTATCTCCTCATCACTAAAAAACCATTTTGCAAGATATTGATGTGACATAGTAGTCATACTAGAAGTAATCCAAAAATTTCTAAATCCACTATATGGACCATATAAAAGAATAAAAAAAGAGACAATTATTAAAACAAAAACACTCAACGTAGAAATCAATATCTTATGTTTTGTTTTTAATTTATTTTTGATTTTAAACTTCTTCACCATACTTTTTACTCCTTACCACTATATTTACTATCATTATTAAAATCAATATATTTTTTTGAACTTTTATATTTATCTAATATCTCTCCTGTACCGTTTTCAGTAATATATTCATTATAATTGTCAATAATCTCGTTATATTTATTAATGTCAGTAACAAAGCTATTAATAACTTCTTCATAAGTATTATTGAAAGATAAACATTTACTGTTTACATCACTACTTGAAAAATATCCTTTACAATTATTTTTAAGTTTTTTTGATTTATTAATAATTACATTAACACTATCTTCTAATTCTTTTAAACTATTAATATTATTTTTATATTTTTCTTTGATTGTATCATAATACGTATCTACAAACACACTACTATATACTTTATCTCTAATATCATTGAAAACTAAAACTTGGTCTTCAAATTCATCATATTTACTAAGAATTTCATTCATAACTTTTTTAGTTTTAATCTGATCTTTACGCAAATTATTAATAAATAATATTATTAATGAGATAAATATAATTAATATAACTAATAATATAAATATAATTTTTTTATTCTTTTTCACAATACATCACCATAACAGTAGTATAACACATAAAGATATTATAAAAAACATTATTCGACAAAAATTATAATTAATAGTAAAAATATAATTAACATAACTACTTTTTTATATTTGTTCCACCAACTAATATTATTTGAACTTTCTATGTAATTATCTATCATTTTAACAAATTCTTTATTATTAGATTTATATTTTTTTGGTTTAAAAGTTTTACTTTCTTTTAATAAATTATTTAATTTAGAAAAATCTTTTAATGCTAAAATATATCCATTCTTCTCAAATTCATCAACTATTTGCTTTTGATGATCGTTAGTATGTTCTAAAAATTTAGATTCTCTAGCCGCTGCTATTACTACCTTATCATATTTTAAAGCGCCTAATATGCTCCCAACACCCCCATGAGTAATAACAAGTCTTGCCTCTTTCATTAAATTATCCAACTTTTTAGGACTAACTAAATCAAATATCTCCATATTATCAGAATTATATTTTGTATATCCTGCTTGAACAATTACCTTTTCTTTTATATTACCTTTTTCTATTTCTCCATCAACAGCTTTTAATAGTCTTTCAAAACTTTTATCTTGTGTTCCAAGCGTTACTAAAATCATTAAAAAATCCACCCTCCATATTTTGCTCTAGGATAAAGTTTTAACATTTCTTTCCATTGAACTATAAACAAGTCAGCTATAGGATATATTAATTTTCCAGTAATTGTCTTTGTACTAATATTAGCAAATGTTTCAACATAAATTATTTTACTACCAAAAATTTTACCAAAATAACATATTGGTCCAGCTGTATGAGTACCAGTTGTGATAATATAGTCTGGATGTACTTTAAAATATAGAAAAACACTGGCAATTATATTATAAGCATATTTAAAAAAGTAAGAAAATAAATGATCTTTTGTTCCATAAATTAAATAACTAACTTTTCCTTTATATTCATCTTTCAAATATAAATTAGATTTAGTTTTTTCAGTAATTATATAATAATCATATTTTTTAAATAAACTTTTTAATTCCATCATCTCAGATAAATGTCCACCTGTAGATGATATAAATAAAACTTTCATTATAAATCACTTCTTTTCTTCTAATAAACTAAACCATTTTTTACTTATTTCAGCTGGAGTATATTTATTTACACTTTTTCGACCGTTAAGGCCTATTTTTTTTCTAGTATCAATATCTTCCATCAAATCTTCCACTTTTTTTATATAAGCTGAAAAGTTTCTATTATTAATTAAATAGCCATTACTACCACTATTGATAATTTCATTAGCACCCTCAGCAGATGAAAAACTAATACAAGGAAGCCCACAACTCATCGCTTCTAATAAAACTATTCCAAATGATTCAGTATATGATGTCATTAAATATATTGATGATTTTCTCATCATTTCATAAATATAATCTTTATTTCTAAAACCGTGTAATGTTACCTTATCATTCAACTTATTTTGTTTAATATACTTTTCTAATTTTTCTCTTTCTTCTCCATCACCTATTATATCAAGATGCCAATGTGGATAATCATTAGAGATAATATTAAATATCTTAAGTAAATCCAAATATCCTTTTTCAGGAGAAAGTCTCCCAACAGATATTAAATTGTTGTACTCTAAACTAGATATGCCATCTTTATCAGAAATATTTTCAATAGCATTAGGAATATACAAACATTTACATTTAGTATTTCTCATCATTCCTTTATAAAAAGCATTTAATGAATTTGAAACTAATACTAAATAATCTAGATTACTACAAGAAAATTTTATCTTTTCTGCATATTTCATATCATCATGATAATGATTGTGTTCCCAACCAATCTTTAAAGTATCTTCTTTTCCATACATTCCTAACCATTCATCAAAAATATCTCTAGTTGCAATAATTATATCACTATCACATTCTTTTATATAATTAACCATACTTTTCTTTCTAAGTCTTAATATTTTAATAGAATTTATTCCTTCTTTAAAGGCCTTAATATACTTATGATTTTTAACAAAAAAACTAAATTCCTTTTTATTAGGTTTAACATCAGTTAAATACCTTATTTTAACTCTCTTATCTATATTAAATGCAGGTTCATCAGCTATTTTATAAATACAAGCAATTTCAACTTCGTATTTTTCTATTAAAATATTAGCAAGAATACTAATACATTTCTCAATACCGCCATATCCTAAATGTAAAGCCAGAATAGATACTTTCTTCATAATATTTCATCACCTAACCTAATTTAATTATATAATAAAATCTTTACATTTCAAAATGAAATTAAAAAAATATTAAAGTAATACTCTAATATTTTTTTAAATATTTATCTCTAGTACAATTCATTTTTATTAATATTTTATTATTTAGACCTGTATTTTCTATTTTAAAAGACGAAGCAATATCAGTTAATATATGACTATCATCAATATTAAAAGAATAATTAGCCAAAATATCATACAAAGAACAGTTATCAAAAGTTAATTGTTTTCTAATATAATTTATAAATTTATAAAATCTACTATCACATTTTTTAATGTTAGTACTAATCTTATTAAAATCAATAGATTCAAAAAAAGATTTATTTAATTGATAACTATTATTATAAATTTCCTTTCTATAAGATCTATCATTAAATCTAAGATCTAACTTAACTATATCATTTTCATCAACAAAAGCTCTAATATCAGTAATATAATGACAATATTTATTTTTAGAAATAGAATGGTTAATACTTAAATTATTATCACAAAAGTCTGTATAACAGCCTAAAACCTCTCCTTTAGTATAATCCTTAATTTCTAAAATAGCAGAACTTTTACTATCATTAAAAGAAAGATCAAAAATTTTCTTATTATTTTTAAAAGTATTCAAACAAGAAGAAATATAATAACAATAACCTAAATTATCATATAAATTAGAAACTAAAAGTAATCCTTTAATATTATCAAAAGTATCATTATTTATATCATTTATATTATATGTAAATTGTTCTGTTGAAGAATCATAATATCCACTAATATTAAAATTGGTATGATGCAAATAAAAATAATATAAAAAATTAGAATAAGCTTTATTATTTATGTTTGAAACTTCACAATCAATATAACCAATAATATTATTATTTTTATAAAAGTAAATACGATAAGGATATTTAGTATCTTCATTATTAGAAGCTTTCCACCTATCAATATGAATCCCAAAAATACTACTAAAAATAATATATTTTTGGATAATTTGTTCTTTCATAAATCTTATAAAAATTCTATCATCCATATTAACTCCTATTTTAAATCGTTAATAATACCATTAACCAAATTTAAATCAGATGGTATAATCCATTTAATATTTGCTTTTTTAAATAAAGTTAAAGGAATAATTGCTCCGCTTCTTGCTCCATCCATCCATTTAGGATTATTAGGCATTAATTTATATAAATCAGATAATTTCATATCATAAAAAACTTTTTCGGTTCCTTTAAGATAATCATCAAATGTCAACATATACTTATGAATATTATCATCAAATAAAGTATTGGCAACTAAATTAAAGCCTGTGAGTAGTTCAAATCTCTCTTCTCCTCCTGTAAAAATCGCACAATCGTAATCTTTATCTAATTCTATGTCTTTTAGTTTTTCATTAACAAATTTATCCATTTCATCGATTGTATTCTTACTATATTCTAAATTAACTTCACTAAAATTATTAAGTAAATCTGCTACTCCTATATTTAAGTTTTTAGTATTAATTACTTTATCTCCTTTAAAAGTAACCAGCTCTGTTGTCTTTCCTCCCATATTAATAATTAAAACTTTTTTATTATTATAGTCATTTTTCATTGCACAACTTAAATAGTAGTTTTCAAGACCATGACTTATAATATTAAAATGTAAATCAAATTTATCATTAAATAACTTTATTAATTCAACTTTTTTATCATAACATAAATTCCTAAAAATGCCTGTTGCATAAATATGAGTATTTTCATATTTAAAATTATATTTTTCTTTTAATTCAGAAAAATATTTACATAGCTCTTCTAAATTTTCTTTACTAATTCCTCTATTACTATCAAAATTATTTTTAAAATAGATTGTATGTTCATCTATTAATTTTAAATATTCTAAATATTCATAAACCTTAATCGTAGAAGATCCTAAATCAATATAATATTCCATAATAACTCCTTATATATATTATATAAACATACTTATTTTTTAGCAATAGAAATTTTTATATTAAAAATTTATTATTAATTGATAAAATCTTTACATTTAAACTATTTGGTATTTTTTCAAGCAAACAATAATTAGCTAATTTATTTAAGTCATAATATTCTAAATATTTAGTATATAAAATAATATATTTTAGTTTATTATTAACTTTTTCTTGCATAATTGCAAAAGTTGAAAATGAAATATCTATATCTAAAAAATGAGCTTTATTAAAATTACAAATATATTTTTTACTATATAATGCTGCATCAGTTATAAGATTCCACTGTATGATATTATTTTGATATTTTTCATAGAAAATTCTATATTTTTGATTAGGAGAAACCCTAGATATATCTAATTTAATAATATTTTTAGTATAATTACTATATAAAAAATATTTAAAAAGAACCTGCTTTAACAAAGTTATTTTTTCATCATCAATATTTGTGGGATAATAGTATAAATTTTCTGTAATAATATATTCATTAGAACTATTATTTTCTCTAATTATATCATTAGTAATTAATATATTTATAATAGTATTTAAATCTATTTCTTTATTATTATAGTCACTGCATTCACAATAAATATCTAAATATTTTTTTAGCTGGTCATAATCAAATTTATTAATTTTATTTTTTAATAATTCTTTTAATAATATAATAGTAAAATTTATATACTTAAATATATCTAACTTATTATTTTTCATAACTAACCTCCAAGGTTATATAGTTATTATACTAATATTATATTTTTTATTTAACTTTAAAAGAATTATATCATTAAGATTTTTTATATACAATAATTATTTATGTATAAATAAAAGATAAAATAATTATCTATTATCATATATTAAATGATATGGATAACCTCTCTTATCAATATTATCTAAATCTAAATTTAAGCTTTTAACAATTTTTAATAAAGAATCATATTCTTCAAGAGGATTTTCATCATATTTTTTAACTTCTATTTCTATAAAATATCCTAAAGTTTTAACATAATCTAATGATACAATATATTTATTTAAATAAGAATATTTAATCCTCTCTTTGTTAACAGTAACAATTTTCTCCAAACCTAAAATGGAAAATATTTTATCTAAATTATTATAATTATCAATTTCTACTTCATATTCATCACAGTAAGTATTATCATACCAATTTTTATAATTTAAAATAAATTTGTTCCCACGTTTTCCAATTCTAAGCCACTCTTTAATATCATCACAATTATCTTTTAGGAATTTTCTATATGTAGGCTGATAATAAGTATCCTCTTGTACACTTTTATTTAAATATACTGCATCTTTCTTCATTAATTCATTTAAAGAATTAAACTCATTTTTTGTAAGTTTAATTCTAATTTCAGTTTCTAAATTAAATTTATTAATATCATCATATAATAAATATGAAGGATTACATTCAAATATATTACATAACTTTATAATAAATTCTATACTAGGTTCCACTCTTTCGTTTTCCCAACTAGATATTGTCTTATCACTAACAAATAGCATTTGTGCTAAACTTTCTTGAGACATATTTTTATTCTTTCTTAATTTTTTAATTTTATTTCCAATCATTATAATCACCGATTTTATATTAACATGAATTAATATAAATATATCTCTACATTTTGTAGAGATATATTTATAAATTTATTTAATTTCATTTTCCCACAAACCATGTTTATTGCAATAGGCATACAACGTACCAGTAGTACTTTCAAAAGTTGCAATAGCATCTTCAAATGGATTTAGATAAACATATTTTTCTTCTTTATCATTTACTAAACAAATCCATTCTATATAATGATCTTCTTCCATAACATGATTAACTTTTACCTCTAAATAATCATTTTTTATTTCATATGTGGGAACATGTTTTTCAAAGGAAGCATCTACATTATTAGAAGATAAGTCTTCCATTTTAGTATTACAACAAATTATTTCGTCATTACATTTATAATCTTCTAATATTCTAATAACTGTACCACAAGAAGTACACTTTTTCAATTTTAATTTTCTCAAAACAATCACCTCTCATATATATTATATAATATAATATTTTCAAAATAATTATATATCTATTTATACTAACTAGTCAATTTCATATCAAATAACAAAATTTATTATAAATATTTTTTTATTACTATTTGATTTGAGAAAAAAATATCGTATTTCTTGGATATAAAAAAAATCTTCAAGCGAAGATTAAATAAATTTTTATAAATATTCCTTTAAAACTTCTACACTTACTTCTTGCATAGAAACATATTTATCAATAATATCTTTTACTTCTTTATCAATATTTTTATTATTTAAAACTTTCTTACCTTCAATAATTCCCATATTAACACCATTTAATAAAAGCTCCGCAATTTTAGATGAACTTTTATCAACAAGAGTTTTCATTTCAATGCCATACCAAGTCATAGCCTTATTCATCATATTAGTTTCATGAGGTTTTCCATCATTATATTTAGGATATATTTCATCTATTTTTTCTTTAACACTCTTATAATCATTATATTCTTTATCTAAAACTTCTTTCAATTTATTATCTTCAACTTTTTCAAGCACAAAATGAATAGCATCCATTCCCATACATGCTCCTTTATGTATTTCATCTAAAGCATTAATATTTTCTTCCATTATTAATCTCCTCCTAAAATTAATATGGCAATTATTTTATAATTTATGCAAAAATCTACTATTTTAATATTGCTTTAAATGTATAATAAGTATATTCTAAATTTTTATTGTTTTGTTTAAATCTATCTAACAATATTTGTTCTTCATCATTAAAGTTTTCATACCAAAAAAAATTATCATCTATTTTATAACCACAATCATCTAATATTACTTTTATGTCATTTATAGTATAAATATTTTTTTTATTACTAGTAATATTATATATATTATCATTCAATAAAGAACTAATAATTTTAACATTAGCAAAATTATGAATCTCTCCTACTATGTAACCGTCTCTTTTTAAATATGATTTTAAATTATTTAAGATTTTTTTAGGATCATTAACCTTTTCTAATAAATCGCCTATTAATATATAATCATAAAATTTTCTATTAGCATAACTTAATTTTTTATATACTTTAGTAAATTTGGAAGAAAATTTTATTTTATATTTATCATTTTCAACTCCATCAATCCTAACATTTCCTAATTTATATTTTAATTCTAAAATGCCTGCACCTATTCCACAATTTAATTCCAATATATTAATAGGATTTTTTATAAGCGGAAAACTTGCTGATTTTATTTCATCAAAAGAAAAAGTATTAAATTTCCATTTCCTATAGAAATAATCTCTATTTTTATATAAAATTGAATAAAAATTACTCAAATCTTTCCTAAATTCTGTTCCTAGATAGTGATGTATAAAGCAATCATGACAAAGAATTAATTTATATCCTTCATTAATAATTCTAAGCGACAAATCGTTATCTTCTACATAACCAGGACTATATTTTTCATCTAACTTTTTTACTTTATTTATTACTTCTCTTTTTATTAAAATACAAAAACCGATTAAAAAAACTTTTTCTTCCCATTTTTTTGGATTAGATATATTATTTTTTTCTGCTAATTTTTGCATTGTGAAAAAGTCATTATAACTAAAATCCACTCCCTGTCTGTTTTCATCTTTATTACAAACTGCACCAACCGCACCTATATACTCATTGCTATCTAAACAAATTTTTAAATTTTTTAACCAATTTTTAGTAACAATAGTATCATTATTAAGTAAAAGTATATCATTATTTGTATTTGCTATTTCTATTCCTTGATTACATCCTTTTGGAAATCCGGCATTAAATTGATTGTAAACTACTTTCAAATCTTTTTTACTTTCTAACCATTTTTTAGTTCCATCTGTTGAATTATTATCAATAACAATTATTTCATAAGTATTTGAATCCGTATATTTCTCAATACTTTCAATACATGCTTTAGTATACTCTAAATTGTTATAAGTTAAAATAATAATTGAAGTATTTCTTTTCATATACTACTCCTCTAGATATATATATGAAAAAAGAATAAATTTATACATATAAAATATTCATACTAATATTATAAATTGTAATTACTTCTATTTATCTATATTTTTTTTATATATTCTTGCAAACGATAATATTTTACCTTTTTCTGTTTTATCCATAGAAATATTGTCATCAAAGTCAAAAATATTCCAATAATTTATTATTTCATTTGCACTTAGCTTAGTAATTTTTCTTTTCTGTTTATTTTCTTCAACTCTAAAATCAATTTCGTCTTTTGTTTTGCCTTCTTTTTTATAAGCTTTTATTAAAATATTTTCAAATTCAGGTGTATATCCATCACTATCGTAAATTTCAATTTCAGATTCCGTTTTTGGATATAATTCCATTTCTACTAAAGGAAATGCTAATATTCTTGTATAAGCCCATATACTTAACCAATTTCTATATGGTAAACCTATTCCTATATCGATTTGATTATGATTAATATCATTTATTTTCTTCAGCAATTTTAATATTCCCTCATATAAATTATATCTCATTATATAAAAAAACAACGGATTTTCTACTAAACCTTCATTAATTTTTTCATTATGAAATACTGAGATTTCTAAATTTAATAAAGATTTTAAATATTCTAATTGTTCCATATTAAATTTCTGTTTATTATCATTTATATTAGAAATTAGCTCATTTTTGTCAGTCAATAAATGATCTATCGTATCTAAAGTTTTATGCTCAGCACTTGGGGGAATCGTTATTTTAAAAAGTCCATCCATTTGAATCATCTCCTTTATATTATTTTTTTACAATATGCGAGTATATTTGCTAAATAATTGGTAATATATCAATTTTGTCAACTTTATTTCTTGTTAGATCTTTTATTAATAGCATTTTCTTTTCTTCAGAAATAGGACTTGATGTTGCTTTAGCTTGTTCTTTACCTCCCACACTTATATTATCTTTTATGCTTCTCTAAGAAATAGTACCATAGTTTAATGCTATATCATTGCAAAGTCCACATCAAAACAAACTTCAGCTAAATCATTTCTATATTAGTAATCAATAAATACAATACCAGCTTTAATCCAAATATTTCTGTATAATAAATTTTTTATCATAATTATATTTTCTTCAACCTGTTTTATTTTGTTACTAATTAACATGTTCTCTAATTCACTAAACGAAAAGTCTTTTCCATTGGCAACCCTTAATTTATGAGGCATTTCATCATCATATTTTATTTTTAATTCCATCTACATCACTTTTATGATTAAATAATAAAACTTTAATTTACTTAGAAATTTATTTGGATTTCATCATAATTTCACATGTAATCAAACAATTGACATATTCGTTTTTATTATAGCCAATTATAACTGTTTTTTCAACTTTTTAATTAATACTCTTATATTTATGTTAATTTTTATTTTAAGTTGCTCTATAACCTCCTCAATTAGTTAACTTTAGTTAACATTATAATATATATATTTTCCAAAATTAGAATACTTTTAACAGGTATATTAACTTGTCTATATTAAAGTATGTTTTTTAAATCAACAAAATAAAACTACTTTCAATCTATTTGGAAATAGTTTTTTTATTTTACTCAAATTTTCTGAGTTTCTTTCTTTTACTTCCATTTCAAATCTATTTAATAATGCAGTTCATATTCCAATATTTCGATAATCCGAATTAACGCATATATGATCTAAATATGCTACAGTATGTTTATACCACCATTCATCATTAGGTATATGACCATCTAAAAATTCAATAATCTCATTTTTATCATTGATAACTACATAGAAGATAGTATTTTCATTTTTAATTCTATTTTTTAATTTTTATTTTCCATCATCTAATGCATAACTATGTCTTTTTAGATTATTATCAAATTCAATTTCAACATCTTCCAATTCGAGTTGTAACTTTAATATTTTATCAAAATCTGAAATTTTAACTTTACGTATATTATACATTACATACCTCAAAATATAATATGCATATTGTTTTTGACAATATGCAAGTGTGTTTTTTAAATTGACAAATTTACGTTGTGCAAAGAGCGTTTGTTTAATATAATGTTCATGAATACGTTTGAAATATATCAGGTGTTTTCCCCTTTCGATTATCAAAAGATAAGAGAAAGGGGCTGGTTCATTATGACAAAAAGAGAAGCATCTCTATTTATTATAATCCTGCAATTATTCTTTGTAGTAATCACCTTACTATTTAGATAATAAAAACATCTGATTTCTGCAATCAAATGTATCCTTTTTTATTTTATGCAAGTTCCCTTGACATATTCATAATAACATAAAAACGCACTTTTATAAAGCCGCTTTCTATATTTACCCGTATTTTTTCGAGTTTCTTATCAATCTGGTGCGTTTACAAAAGGGGGTTGCTCTTATAGACAAATTCATTACATTTGATAAATTAATTATAACATAATTTTGTTGAATTCAATATGAAGAAAAAAAACGAATAGCATTTCTTTTTCTCCTACTACACTCATAAGAAAGGCATTTCATTAAACATTTGTAAATGATGTGATAAATATCTAATGTTTTGTGTTATACTATTTATGTAATTCAAGTCCTTTCGTATAATGTTTTTCGTTAACTCAATTATATGACTTGAATTACTTTTTACATAGAAATGTTTTACATAAACACTACATTTAAGTATTTAAAAATAAAATTCATATTCTATGATGAATTAACAAGAAATGATTTAATTATATTAAAAAATAATAAATTTGAGAGTGATGTAAAAAATGACAATAATAGGAATAGTAAGTAAACCAGCAAATGATGATAAGTCATTATGGACAAAGCAAAAAATAACTGATGATTTTAGAAAAATAATAATTCAAAATGGAGCAGTTTCAATTGGAATATTACCAACTAATGTTAATTACAATGAATCTATGACACAACAGGAAAAAGAAAATTTTCATAAAATTTTGAAACTATGTGATGGATTTATTTTACAAGGAGGATGGCAAACTGGAAAGCATGAAATTTATGTTGCTAAATATGCCATTGAAAATAATATTCCCTTATTAGGTACTTGTTGTGGACTAAATAATATTTTATTTTCCCAAGGAGATACAGTTCAAAAGGAAAAAGACGAATCGCATAATGTATATGATAAAAACTACAGACATGACATAATAATTGATGAAACATCAAAATTATATAAACTACTAGGAAAAAATAAAAAGATTAAAGTTAATAGCATTCATAATGTAATGATAAAAGATATCGATGTTAATCACTTTGATGTTGTCGCTCATGACTTAAATGGATTTGTTGAGGCTGTAGAATTAAAAAATAAAAGTTTTTGTTTAGGTGTAAAATGGCATCCCGAAATAATGGAAAATGATAAAATTATGAAAAACTTATTTACAGAGTTTGTTCAATCATGTAATGAATATCATAAGAAAAAATAATAAATTTAAAAATTAAAATTTATTTTTAAATTATATATCAATTTACTTATTTCTTTAAATAATTTTTTTCTTTGGTAAAATAATTACCCCCCTAGGTATTTTGCCAAATGTATCAAAATAACCTAAGAGGGTTATCTTTTTATATCAATATTCGAAAAAAGTTCGAATAGATTCGTCAATGGTGCGGATGACATAGTTATCTACAACTTTTTAAAAAATTAGAAGATTTTAAAATTAAAAATAAAAATCTATAATTTTTTCTCTAAATATAAATAAAATAATTATAAAACATAATAATATTAAAAAAGATTTAGGACTATAATTATCTTCATGTGTTTTCCCGTTAATGAGAATAAATCCTATTTCATCTAAAAATAAACCAACGCTAATAGATAATAAATATAAATTCGTATAAATATTAGATATGCAAAAAAGTATTATTGTGAACAATAATCCATACATCCAATGATGAGTTCTAAATTGTTTTATAGTTGGACTAGGTTTTGGAAATAAATAAACCCATACTCTAATTAATAAAATAGATATTGTAGTAAATAAAAAGAATTGATCATATAAATTCATATTATCACCACTTAAATTATAGCATGATTTTTGTTTTGACAAAATATTTAACCCCCTAGATACAGGATAAAAACATGAAAAAATAAAAAGAAGAAGACTTAAGCCTTTAATAATAAGGGGTTAAAGCCTTTTTTATATAAAAATTACGCATTATTTTAAAAGTTGTAGGTAACATAATAAGGTAATAAATTCTTGCTCAAAGTTGATAGATAATTTATATCTAATCTTCTTTAAACTCATATTATATCTACTTTTTACTTTTGATAGTATTGCTAAACAAAATTTATTTATAAGCTGTAAATTCATCAATGCGTTTTTATTTTGTGTGGTATTTTTATCTTCCCTAAAGGTAAAATCTAAATGCCAATGCAATTTGTTTTCTACACTCCAATGTTGTCTTATTGAACATGAAAACAAATCAATATTTATATATAAACTTGAAATATAATATCTTTGCTCAATTGTTTTTTGATTATCTTTTATAATCGTTTTCTTTACCATACCTAAACTATTGAGCCCTTTCCATTCTTTATAGTCACTATACCACTTTATATCACTTGTTTGAAAATATTCATAAGTTATGAAAGAAGAATGATTTTTTTCTTCTTGTTTTAAATAGGCACTATCGCTTCTTCCTGCGATTATTTCTTCTTGTGTTTTTTCATCAAAATATAATTCTAAATCAGCATTGAAATTTGGATGGTTTTTCTTAACTGGTACTACATAATCACCTTTTTTATTTCTTACTATTTCTACATTTTTCTTTTGTGTATTTAATGCATCCCATGTTATGATTGTATCCTTTATATTTAATCGATCTAGTATTATTGGTATTGTTGTTATTTCATTTGTTTTATCTTCTATCATTTCACTTGCTAAACATATCCCATATTTATTTGAATACGCATTTAATACATTTAGGGGAGAAGTTTTCTCTTGATAATTTGTTGACTTTCTACTACTTCCACAACTAACTCTTCCATCTATATTGATTATGTCGTTATTTTTACTTGTGTTCAATGTTATATCTATCATAAATTGATTTAAAATGCTCTCAAGTTCTTTTGAATCAACTAATGAAAATACTCTTTCATATGTAGCATGATGTGCTACTCCTCCCGTTAACTTTAAAAATTTTTTTAAGAAATCTTTTTTTGTTTCTACAAATGTTGGTATATCTTCCCAATCTGTAATTGCTGTTAGATTTGCCAAAATTACACATACTATAATATCCCATATTTTATACGAGATTTTAGATTGTTGTCTTGTATCTGTTATTTTTTTAGTCTTTCTTTAAGTGATTTTAAAATAGCTATATCTATATCTTCTATTTTTCTTATATCAAATTTTTCTAATAAATACTTCTTCTCTATACTTGTTATATTTAATGTTTCTTTCTTCATTGTTTATCCCTCTTTTTCTCTATATCTATTTTACCGAATTTTTCATTTTTTTCATATAAAAAAGACTTTAAACCCTTATTATTAAAGGCTTAAGTCTTCTTCTTTTTATTTTTTCATGTTTTTATCCTGCCCTAGATATTTTGACAAATATATCAAAATGACCTAAGGGGTTATTTTTTTATATCAATATTCGAAAAAGTTCGAATAGACTCGTCAATGGTGGCTCCAGCGGGAATCGAACCAGCGACACAGGGATTTTCAGTCCCTTGCTCTACCGACTGAGCTATGAAGCCAAAATAAATGGCGGTCTCGACGGGGCTCGAACCCGCGATCTTCTGCGTGACAGGCAGACGTGTTAACCAGCTGCACCACGAGACCATATTGGTTGCGGGAAGAGGATTTGAACCTCTGACCTTTGGGTTATGAGCCCAACGAGCTACCGAACTGCTCCATCCCGCGATAAAAAAATAAATGGCGGAGGAAAAGGGATTCGAACCCCTGCGCCAATTGCTTGACCTCCTGGTTTTCAAGACCAGTCCCTTCAACCAGACTTGGGTATTCCTCCATAAACATAATGACATCTTTCCAGACGACAAGATGATTATAACATACATTTTAAAGATGTGTCAACGATTTTTATAAATAATGTTAATCCTTTTTTAAAATACTCAAATTTATTTCTAAATGCAACCCTAAAATCAAAAAGGATTGCGTTTAACTAAGAAAATAGATTAATTGCA
>CANQWY010000020.1 GCA_947627675.1 uncultured Bacilli bacterium | reverse complement strand
GAATATTTATGTGAATGCCTTAATTCAGTAATTAATCAGACTTTCGGAATAGAAAATATAGAAGTTATTATAATAAATGATGGTTCTACTGATGATAGCAACAATATAATAAATTCTTATTTAAAGAGATATAATGATTGGATTTTTATCAATCAAGAAAATAAGGGAGTATCTGCTGCTAGAAATATAGGCTTAGATATTTGTAATTGTGATTATATAATGTTTTTAGATAGTGATGATTATCTTGATAAAAATGCTGTTCAACAATTATATGATTCAGTAACTAAGAATAACAATATTCAAATGTCTATAGGGCGTATGCAAGCTATTGATGAAAAAGGTTTTGTAAATTATTATACAGATAAGATTATAAATAAAAATATGGTAACTAAGTATTCTAAATATAAAAAAATAATAAATGTTATAGGCCCATGCTCTAAATTGTATAGAAAAAAATTTATTGGAAAAACTAGATTTATTTTAGATGTAAAGCATGAAGATGTTTATTTTAGTTCATATTTAATATTAAAAAATTGTTTATTTTCAATAAATAAAAATATAACCTATTATAGGAGAATAAGAAAATCAGAAAATATTTCTATTACTCAAAACTTAACGTTAGATACTTTAAATGATTTAATTATAAATTATCATCAATTATTAGAAAAGATAGAATATAATTTCTTATTTTATTTATTTGTTATTAGAAAAATAAATAAGTATCTATATTCAAAAATATCAAAAAAATTTTGGAAAGATGGCTATATTCAGATTGAGAGATTTATCTATGAAACATGTAAAAGACATACATTAAATTTTGTGAAATTTTATAGTTTAATTTTTTCTTATATATGTATATTGTATGTTTCTAAATTAAAAAGAAGGGAATAAATATGGATAAAATTGATTTTGTTATAACCTGGGTTGATGAAAAAGATACTAGGTGGAAAAATGATAGAAAAAAATATTTTAATGAAATTTGCGATAACTCTGATAATAGTGATATTAGATTTAGAGATTGGGAAATATTAAAATATTGGTTTCGAGGTGTAGAGAAATATGCATCATGGGTAAATAAAATTTACTTTATAACATATGGACATGTACCAAAATGGTTAAATTTAAATAATAAAAAATTAGTGATAGTTAATCATAGAGATTACATTCCTAAAGAGTATTTACCAACATTTAATTCAGATGCTATAGAAATGAATATGTACAAAATACCAGGTTTATCAGATAAATTTGTTTATTTTAATGATGATATGTTTATAACTAATTATGTAAAAAAAGAAGATTTTTTTTTAAACGGATTACCATGTGATTCTTTAATATTATCACCTATAATAGTAAAACCAAATGACGATTTTTATAAAAAAATATGTAATAATATGCTAATAATAAATAGTAATTTTAATTTTAAAGAAAATATTAACAAAAATAAGAGATTATATTTATCATTTAAGTATAATAAATATCTATTAAAGAATATTCCTTTAATGATATATGATTACTTTCCAGGTTTTAATAATTTCCATTTACCAATATCATATTTAAAAAGTACATTTGAAGATGTCTGGAATAAAGAAAGAAAAATTTTACAGAAAACTATGTCATATAGATTTAGAAATAATTCAGAAACAATTAATCATTGGATATTTCAATATTGGCAATTTGCATTAGGAAAATTTATTCCTAGAAATCCTAATATTGGTAGATTTTTTAAAATTAATGACAATGATCTATTAATTAGTATTACAAATAATAAATATAAGATGATATGTATAAATGATTTTGAGTGCGAAATGAATTATGAAAAAAGAAAAAAACAATTAATTGAAAGTTTTGAAAAGATACTTCCAGATAAATCATCATTTGAAAAATAAGGAGTAAATAATGAATGTACGAGAATTAAGTAATTTAAATTTAAAATTTAATCCAATAAAATTTCTATTTTGTTTTTCTTACTTTTTAATAGTTTTATCAACAATGTATTCTAGAGTTTATTATATTAACAGATATGTTAGTATATTTGAAAATATTGCTTTAGTTATTTTATTTTTTATATGTATTATCCAATCTAAAAGTTATAAATTAAAAACAGTAATTATTATGTTATTACTAATTCCTATAGTTGCATTATCCTCTAAAAGATCTACTAATAATATAAATCTAAAATTATTATTAGTAATTTTTGCTAGTAAAAATATTGACTTTGACAAAATGATAAAATTTGATTTTATTTTAAAGATATTTATGTTACTTATACTAATTATATTACATTATCTTGGTTTCACTAATGATGTAATAATATATAGACTAGATGGCACTATACGAAATTCAATGGGACTGGTACATCCTAATTTACTTGGTACTTATATTATGATTCTATGTTTAGAGTTTATTTATTTAAAAAATAAAAAATTAAAATTAACGCACTATTTAATTTTGTTTTTACTTGTGTTTGTTATAAATTACTTTTGTGATAGTAGAACTAGTTCATTTATTATAATATTTTTATTAATATTTACTTTTTATTATGACAAAATTAATAAAAATATATTTGATAGTAAATTATTTAGAACTATTATCTGTAACTCTTTTTTAATATTACTATTTATATCATATTTTTCATCTGTTTTATATCATGATGGTAATTACTTATTTTACAGATTAAATAGCTTATTTTCAGGGCGACTATACTGGATATTTTATTATTTAAAAACATATTCTATAAATTTATTTGGAAATAATTTAAGGATAATTAATTCTTTTACAGCAGTAAGTCTAAATATTAGCGCTATGTTATTAGATAATGCATATGTATATTATTTATTAAAGTTTGGTTTATTAGTCTATGTTATTTTATTTATAGCATTTTATAAAAGTTTCTCAAGAATGTTTAAATATAAAGAATATTTTCTAATAATAATTTTTTTACTATTATTAGCTTACAGTTTAATGGAAATACTTGCATTTCAAGTAGCATATAATGTTTTTTTAATTTATTTTTCTAATTTACTCTTCTTTAAGGAAAGCGGTGGCAAATAGTATGATATTAAAAAAAATATTAAATTTAATTAATAAATATGAATTATTGCTTAAATATTGCATGAAAAATAATATATCTTTAAGTAGAAGAATATCTATTCCTTATTCTACAAATATTAGGTTTTCAAATCATAGCAATGTGGAAATATTGGATAATTTTAGTACTAGAGATAATTGTAATATTATCGTTTCAGATAATGGAGTACTTAAAATTGGTAAAAAAGTAATGTTGAATACTAATGTAACTATAGATTGTCGCCAAAAGATAATAATTGGAAATAACATAATTATGGGACCGAATATTTCTATATTTGATAATGATCATAATTTCAAGATAAATAATAATGATTTTAGATGCAAAGAAATAATAATAGAAGATAATGTTTGGATTGCGAGTGGAGTAATAATATTAAAAGGAACACATATTGGTAAAAATAGTGTAGTTGCAGCTGGTGCAGTAGTATTATCAGATGTGCCGGAAAATTCAATATATTATTCGAAAGATAAAATAGTAAAAATAGATAGGAAGGAAAAGATTAATAATGATGAACTTAAAAAAATGTAAATTTGTATTTTTGATATTACACTATCAATCTATTGATGAGACAATTGAGTCTATAAAATCTATTGAAGAAAAATACAAATCTTATAATATTAGTATTTTGATTGTAGATAATGCCTCTCCCAATAAAACAGGTGTTAAACTTAAAGAAATGTATAAAAACAATTCAAATATTTATGTAATACTGAATAGTAATAATTTAGGCTTTTCAAGGGGAAATAATATTGGATTTAAATTTGCAAAAGAAAATTTAAATCCAGATTTTATAATAATGATAAATAGTGATGTTTATATGATTCAAAATGAATTTTTAGACTTAGTATGTGAAGAATATAATAAAAGTAATTTTGCTGTTTTAGGACCAAAAATAAATCTTCCTAATGGTAAAATTAATTATCATAGAGCAACTTTAAGATCTAAAAAAGAAATAAGAAAAAGAATATTGGAATTAAAAAAAAGATATTTAAAAAATTTAATATTTTTACATAATTTTAATATAAATACAAACAAGAAAAAGGATATTATTAAAAAATTAGAAAGAAAAGAAAATGCTGTATTAAATGGATGTTGTATGATTTTTTCAAAACAATATATAGATAAATTTGATGGATTAGAAGAGAAAACTTTTATGTATGGTGAAGAAGAATTATTAAATATCTTATTAAAAAGAGAAAAACTATTATCTGTTTATAACCCAAAATTAGAAGTATTTCATCATGAATATTCATCTACAAAAAAAATATCAAATTCATCTAGGAAAGTAAATTTATTTAGACTTAAATATATGATAATTGCAAATAAAATAATTTTAAAAGAATTAGAACATTGTGAGTGATTAAATGGAAATTAGTATTGTTATGCCAATGTATAATGGTGAAAAAACTATAAAAAAAACTTTAGATAATTTATATAAGCAGACATTTGATAATTTTGAGTTAATAATTATAGATGATGGTAGCACAGATGATTCTGTTTCAATTGTAAATAAATATATTAGTTATAATAAAATAAATAACATAAAATTACTTAGTATAAATAACAGTGGAGTAAGTATTGCAAGGAACGTTGGTATAAGTATTTCAACTGGTAAATATATTATTTTTTTAGATAGTGATGATTTTTTCAAATCTAATATGTTAGAGGATATGTTTAATAATTTAGAATCTACTGGCGCTGATATTTGTATTTCAGGATTTGAGTATTTATATGATGATAATATAAGAAATAAATTGATGTTACCTCTAGAAGGCGGTTTATATAATTCTGATAATTTTATTAAGAAGCAATTAATAAGTTTATATGATAATAAACTTATTAATTGCGTTGGTAATAAAATGTATAAAAGTAATTTAATAAAAGATAATAATATATTGTTTAGAAAAAATTATAACATAAATGAAGATCTAATATTTGCAATAGAAACGATCGATAAAGCTAAAATGATATATATTAATAAAAATTATTATTATATGTATTATCAACATGATATTGGGAAGAGTTTAGTATTTAAATATAATGATAATGGAATAGATACTTGTATTGATTTTATGAATGTATTTGTTAGTTATTATGAAAAATATGACTTAGAATATTCATTAGAAAATGAATTAAAAAATAGAATAATAATGTTATTCTTATATTTTCTAGATAAAGTTAGAAAAAATAAGAATTTATCGTTTAAAAAAAAGATTTATGAGTTTAATAAGATTTATAAATCAAAAAAATTTATTTATATTTGTAAAAATACTAATATATTATCAAAAAAAGTTAGAATAAAAGTAAATATTATAATTTATAGATTATATTTGTTAGGAATAATGTTAAAATAAGCGAGGTTAATTATGGTTTATATATTTGTTTTGTTGACTATATTTTTTTTACTGTTTTATAATATAAGAGTAAATTCTGAATTAAAAGACGATTTTCTTAATAAAAATCAAACTGTTATGCTAAAGGGTTGGTGTGCACTATATATAATATTTTTTCATATATCCCAGTTTACTTGTAATTTATCTAGGATTTTTACTCCTATAAATTATACTTCATTTATTATTGTAGGCTTCTTTTTCTTTTTAAGCGGTTATGGTTTAATGTCTGGGTTATTAAAAAATCAAAATTATTTAAATAACTTCTTAAAAAAAAGATTATTTAATATTATTATTCCTTATTTGATAGTTATTAATATATATTACATTGTAATTAGTATTCATAATTCACAAAATATTGGAAGTAGTTATTTAACTTTTATTTATAATATTATTTTTGCAAAACAAATTGGCGCTCTTTGGTACATGAATATTATTATAGTATTGTATTTAGCCTTTTATTTTGTATTTAGAAAGTTAAATATTAAAAGTGGAATAAGAAAAATATTATATTTAACAATTTTCTATATTATAGTAATGGTTTTTCTTAATGTACCAGCAAAATGGTTTTCAAGTATTATAGGATTTTGGTTTGGTTTATATTATAAATATAATGATAAAAAAATATTGTTATTTTTCAAAGAAAAATACAAGTTAAAGTTACTATTTTTTTCAATGAGTTTTATATTTTTATTTTGTATTAGATTAATTATATCGTATTTAGGTTTCAATTATGAAATTTTTCATGGAATATTTAGGAATATTATATGTATGTTCTTTATTATCTTCATAACTATGCTATTAATGAAAATAAAAGTAGGAAATATTTTACTTAACTTTTTTGGATCTATATCATTTGAAATGTATCTATTTCATCCACTATTTGTATATATATTAAGAAGTAAAATTTTTATGAATTCTTTTAATATTATAAAAATATATTTATTAACAATAATCTGTTCATTGATATTAAATAGAAGCTATAAGTATATAAAACATAGAATAGGTAGTATAGTATGAGAATAAAAAATTCTTTAAGAAATGTATATACTTCTATACTTTCTAACGTATTAAATATATTTATTGGTTTATTATCACAAGCTATTTTTATAAAAATTTTAGGTAGTGAATATTTAGGGTTTAATAGTTTTTTTTCTAATATAATATCAATGTTAAGCATAGTAGAAATGGGAATTGGAAGCGCAATAATATATAATTTATATAATCCTATTGCAAATAATAATATTGAAGATATAAAATCACTTATGATTTTTTATAAAAAAAGTTATAGAATTATTGCCATAATTATAAGTATAATCGGAATATCTATAATTCCTATATTACCATTTTTTATTAATATTAATTCTGTTACTGTAAATATTAATATATATTTAGTTTATATATTATTTCTAGTTGATACTATTTTTTCTTATTTTCTATCATATAAAAGGAGTATTTTATACGCAAACCAAAAGAATTATATTATTAATTTAATTCATATTTTATATACTGTATTTATGAATTTATTTCAATTATTGATTTTAATATTTATAAAAGATTATTATTTATATTTATTAGTAAAAATATTTATGAGAATAGTAGAGAATATCGCTATTACAATTGTTGCAAATAGAATATACCCTTATTTGAAAGAGAAAAATATAAATAAACTTGATAAGAAAATAGAATATGATATATTAAAAAAAGTTAAAGCTCTATTTTGTCATAAAGTAGGTACGTTTATTGTACTTGGATCAGACAATATTATAATATCAAAATTTTTAGGTATAAATATAGTTGGACTATATTCTAACTATTATTTAATTATAAATTCTGTCCAAAATATATTTGGGCAAATAATACAATCTACTACAGCGAGTATTGGTAATATGTTAGTTACTGATAAAAAGGAAAAGCAATATACTATATTTAAAAGAATTAGATTTTTAAATTTTTGGATTTCTACTTTTACTTCAATTTCTATATTAGTAATAACAGAATCTTTTATAACAATATGGATTGGTAAAAAATATATTTTACCAACTAGTGTTTTAATTGTTTTAGTAATTAACTATTATTTTAATAGTTCTAGGGCTACTTATAACTCTTTCAAAGATGCAGCTGGTATTTATTATGAAGATAGATATATTCCATTAGTAGAATCATTTATTAATATTTTAGTTAGTATTTTTTTGGTAAAAAAAATAGGATTACCTGGAGTTTTTATAGGTACTATAATTAGTGGTTTGGTATTGTGGTGTTATAGTTATCCAATATATGTATATAAAAAATTATTTAATAAAAAATATTTTGATTATATAAAAGAAACATTAGAATATTTACTATTATTTTTATTGCTAGGTACATTTACTTATATTTTATCGAATATAATTAACTTTAATAATATATATTTTAATTTGATATATGATGTGTTAATAGCATTTTTAATTCCTAATTTAATTATGATATTACTATTTTATAAAAATGATAATTTTAAATTTTATTTAAGAATATTAAAATCAAAAAATAAAGATTAATTTTTAATATAGGAGGTATTATATATGAAATATGATTATTTAATAGTTGGTGCAGGACTGTTTGGAGCAACAATTGCAAATAAAGCTGTAAAAATGGGGAAAAAAGTATTAGTTATTGATAAAAGAAATCATATAGGTGGAAATATCTATACAGAAAATATTGAAGGAATTAATGTTCATAAATACGGTGCTCATATATTTCATACTGATTATAAAGAAGTATGGGATTATGTTAATTCATTTGTAGAATTTAATAGATATACTAATTGTCCAATTGCTAGAATTGGTAATGAGGTTTATAATATGCCATTTAATATGAATACTTTTGCAAAAATTTGGAATGATGTAGTTACTCCAGAAGATGCATTAAGGCATATCAATGAAGAAAAAAAAGAAATGACCGGCAAGGTTCCTAACAATTTAGAAGAACAGGCTATAAGTTTGGTAGGAAGAACTATATATGAGAAATTAGTGAAGGGATATACAGAAAAGCAGTGGAATAGATCTTGTAAAGAATTACCAGCTTTTATAATAAAACGCTTACCTGTAAGAATGGTATATGATAATAATTATTTTAATGATAAATATCAAGGTATTCCAATAGGCGGTTATACTAAATTAGTTGAAAAAATGTTATATGGTTCGGAAGTAAAGCTTAATACCAATTTTTTTGATAATGTAGAGTACTTTAAAAGTATTGCTAATAAAGTAATATATACCGGAATGTTAGATGAGTATTTTAATTTTAAGTTGGGCAGATTAGAGTATAGATCATTAAATTTTGTTACTAAGATAATAGATAAGGAAAATTTTCAAGGAAATGCTGTGGTAAATTATACTGGAAGAGAAGTCGAATATACTAGAGTAATTGAACACAAGCATTTTGAAAGCACAAAAAGTGCTAAAACTATAATAACTTATGAATATCCAGATGATTGGGATAATAAAAAAGAACCATACTATGTTATTAATGATGAAAAAAATAATAAATTAGCTGAAGAATATAGAAATTTAGCAAAAAAAGAAAAAAATGTAATATTTGGTGGAAGACTTGCAGAATATAAATATTATGATATGGATGATGTTATAAAAAAAGCATTAGAAATAGAAATTTAAAAAAAAGCAAAGAATATGAGAAGAGAAAACAATGAAAAGAGAAGAAAAGTATGATTTATTGAGAATAATAGCGGCAGTTGCTGTGATAATGATACATGTAAGTGGATTATATATAACGGCTTATAATGATCCTAATATATTTGGTCAGATATATAAAAATAATTTATTAGTAAGTATTTTTTTTAATACTATATCTAGATTTGCAGTTCCATGTTTTATTATGTTATCAGGAGCATTTATTTTAAGTAATCCAAAAAATAAAAATTACAAATATTTTTATAAAAATTCATTTAAAAAAATATGGATTCATTTAATAATATTTAGTATTCTGTACTTATTATATAATATAACTAAAGGAATATTAACATCTAATAATATATTATTTATTATAAAACCAATAAAGTCTTTAATTAAAGGAGAGCCATATTCACATTTATGGTATTTATATATGCTAATAGGAGTTTATATATGCGCACCTTTTATAATTTGTTTAAAAGATAATATAGGAGAAAAAAATTTTTCAAAATTTAGTTGGATATTTTTAATTTTAGCAATTATTAGTCAAAACACATCTAGTTATACTTTAAAATGGGATATAGGATTTTCATTTAGTTATTTAGGATATTTTATGATAGGTTATAATTTAAAAATTAAAAGTAGTACTAATAAAATTCCAAAGTTTATTATTATATTTTTGATACTAGGTTTAGAAATGATTTTGTTATTAATAAATAATATATGTTTAAAAGCTAACATTAACACAGAATTATTGGTAGATGCCTATAGTCCAATTGTAGTTGTCTATTCAATATTAGTATTTATATTAGTTACCAAAATGAATAATATAAGACTTAGTTTTTATTCCAAAAAGATATCAACAATAACATTTTATATATACTTATTTCAGTCTGGAGTATTAGACATGTTGATGATATTTATGAGGAAAATTATTAATTTTACTAAAATAAGTAATTTATTAATGATACCTATTTTAATTATTGTTGTATTTATTATTTCAATAATTTTATCTATAATTTATATTAAAATGTGGTGTGTAATTGAAAAGAAATATAAAATTTCAGAAAATGTTTGGACTACATTGTTTGAAAGAAAGAAATTTAAGGAGGAAATATGAAAATTGGAGTAGCAGGAACAGGATATGTAGGATTATCTATTTCAACATTACTTAGCCAAAATAATGAAGTAGTAGCATTAGATGTTATAAAAGAAAAGGTAGATATGATAAATAAACGTATTTCACCGATTAAAGACAAAGAAATAGAAGATTATTTTAAAAATAAAAAATTAAATTTAAGAGCAACATTAGATTATAAAGAAGCATTTAATAATGCAGAATATATTATAATTAGTACTCCTACTAATTATGATGATGAAAAAAATTTTTTTGATACATCAAGTGTTGAAGATATAATAAAAAAAGTAATAAGCATGAATATAGATACAACAATTATAATAAAATCAACGATACCAGTAGGTTTTGTAAATAGCATGAAGAAAAAGTATAATATTGATAATATTTTATTTTCACCAGAATTTTTAAGAGAAGGAAGAGCATTATATGATAATCTATATCCATCTAGAATAATAGTAGGAGAAAAATCTGAGAGAGCTAGGATTTTTGCAAATTTATTAAAAGAGGGTGCAATCAAAAAAGAAATAGAAGTAAAATATATGAATTCAACAGAAGCAGAAGCGGTAAAATTATTTGCAAATACATATTTAGCACTTAGAGTAGCCTATTTTAATGAATTAGATACATATGCAGAATTAAATGGATTAAATACTAAAGATATAATAGATGGAGTATGTCTAGATCCTAGAATAGGTAATCAATATAATAACCCATCATTCGGATATGGAGGATATTGTCTTCCTAAAGATACGAAACAATTACTAGCAAATTATGATAAAGTACCTCAAAATTTAATAGAAGCTATAGTAAAATCAAATGATACCAGAAAGGATCATATTACAAATATGATTATAAAGAAAAAGCCAAAAGTAGTTGGAATTTATAGACTTACAATGAAAACAGATTCAGATAATTTTAGAGCAAGCGCAATTCAGGGAATTATTGATAGATTAAAAGATAAAGGTGTTGAAGTAGTAATATACGAACCTACTCTCAATAAAGAAAATTTTAATGGTTGCAGAGTAGAAAACGATTTTAATAAATTTGATGATATAACAGAAGTAGTATTAGTAAATAGGATTGACGAAAATGTTAAAAAAATAGCAAATAAAGTATATACAAGAGATTTATTTAGTAGGGACTAGACTTGTATTTCCTTGATATAAATTGTAATTTGACTTTACTTTTATAATTTACTATAATGATTACTAGGTAATATTATAGGAGGATTTTATGAATTTTAAAAAGATTAATATATTAAGTATTATAAGTGTTCTAGTTTTAATTTCACTATTATTTTTTATAGCAAGTCTAAATGTATTACCAGCATTATATTTATTTTTAATTGTATTTATATTAGTAGTAATACAAATATTAGGAATTATATTTGTTAATTTAAAAAATAAACCACTGTTAATAGTAGGTATTATAATACTTTGTATTTCAATTATTATAAATAGTGTTGGTAGCTATTATTTATATCATACAAATAGTTTTTTAAATAAATCTTTTAATAGTGCAGAAAATAAAAAAACTAATACTTTCTATATAGTAACTAGCAAAAACTCTACATATGAAAGTAAAAATGATATAACAGGTGATGTATATTATTATGATGATTTGAATAATATAGATAAGGCAGTAGAAAAATTAAAAAATGAATTAAAGGTAAATACAAATGTCTATAATGATATTAGTGCAATGTTTATTGATTTAGCTTCTAATAAAATTAATTTTGTATTAATAGAAAAATCATCATATGATTTATCATTTAACCTTGATGCAAATCTAAAAAAAGATAATTATAAAGTTATTTATAAATTTAATGTAGACGAGACTATTGAAGTAAATAAAGTAAGTGCAAGCGGTGATAGTTTTAATATATATATCGGTGGTAACGATTTTACAAATAGCTTAATGGATTTTAATATGATAGTTTCAGTAAATACAGCTACTCATGAAGTATTACTTACATCTATTCCTAGAGATTATTACATAGAGGTATATGGAAAAAATGGAAGACGAGATACATTAAGTTATATGGGACCTTATGGAATTGATACAAGTATAAAATCTCTTGAAAATCTATTTGGAATTAAAATAGATTACTATGTTAAAATAAATACTGAAAGTTTAGTAGGTATTGTTGATCAAATAGGAGGAATTAACTATTGTTCCGATATTTCTTTTACTACTACACATGCGACAGTTTTGAATACTTATGATGATACAAAAGGTAAAAAATTGACTATAAATAAAGGATGTCAACAACTAAATGGAATACAAACACTTACAGTAGCTAGAGAGAGAAATGCTTTCCCAGGTCGTGATAGAGTAAGACAAGAAAACTGCCAAAAAATCATGATGGCCATATTTGATAAATTGAAAAGTGTTAATACTTTATCTAATTATAATCAAATATTATCATCTATTAGTTCATTATATCAAACAACAGTACCAAAAGAAGTAATAACAGATATTTTAAAAGATATTATTAACAATGGAGCTAACTTCACGATAACTAGTCAAGCAGTAGATGGGACTGATACTAAAGATTATGTTCATTTAACTAATTTGAAAGATTGGGTAATGATACCTAATATGGATACAGTAAATAATGCTACTACAAATATTAAAAAAATAGTAAATAAATAGTATTTTTTATGATATAATCTTACTTGTTTGATACAAGGAGGTGCTATATATGAGAAGTAAAAGAATTATATACATATTTTTTACAATATTATGTATGATAGTAATATTTGCATTTTCTAGTAAAAATAGTACGACTTCGAATAATACAAGTAAATCATTGATAAATAAGATAATAATTGTTTATGAAAAAGCATTTAATAAAGAAGTTGATAATGAGTTAATAATAGCAAAATTAAATTATCCAATAAGAAAATTGGCGCATTATAGTATTTATTTTTTGCTTGGAATACTAGTATATAATGTTATATTTTATACATCATCTAAATATAAAGGTGCAATTGCATTATTAATCTGTTTTTTATATGCGTTATTTGATGAAATACATCAATTGTATGTATCAGGAAGAACAGGGCAATTTAAAGATACTTTAATTGATACACTTGGAGCATTAACTGCAATATTATTATTTAGTTATCTATATAGCAAAACTTTAAAAAATAAAAATAACTATAAACTTGAAAATTAAGAGTATATTTTACTCTTTTTATGTTATAAAAAAGAGGTATTTTATGAAAGATATTTATATAAAAGATGATAATAATTTTTATAGAAAAATACATAGATATTTAAAAAGAAAAGAAATTGTACATTTAATTTATAAAAATAATGATATAATTGACGATACAAATATAGATAAATTTTCTGAAATTAAATTTAAAATTCAAGCAATACATGCTATAAATATTAAAAATATAAAAGAAAGATATTCATATATTTATGATGTTGTTTGTTCATACTTAGATTCTGAATTTAAAACAAAAGATATCTGTAATTTTGAAAATAATAAGTGCATATCTGTAAGAAATAATAGTCATTGTTCTAATTCACTACATGGATGTTGTTATGGAAAAAATAGAGGATTATGTAAAAACTTTATTAATTCTAAATGTAATATAAAATCAATATCCTGTAAATTATTTACTTGCAGATATTTAAAAAAAAATAAAATAAAATATTCTATAAATAGTATACCTTTGCTTAAATATTTTTTTAATATAAAACAAAAATTTATTTTAGATACTTCTATTTTTAAAGATAAAGATGAAATTATAAATTTACTTTTAAGAAATAGTTAATTATATCATTAATATTAGTTGAATATATCATAAATTTATACTTTAAACTATAAAATAATATTAGGTGATACAATGAATAAAAAATACGATAAAATACTTTTCATTGCTGTAATTCTTTTATTATTATTTGGTCTTATTATGATTTATTCAGCATCAAGTATTTGGGCAGAATACAAGTTTAATGATAGTTTTCATTATGTAAAACAACAAGCATTATTCATTGTAATTGGTATTATTTTAATTAATATTATAATGAATATTGATTATAATAAATATTATGATAAATCTAATTTGATTTTAGGAATTTGTTTTGCTTTACTTATTTTAGTTTTAATTCCTGGAATTGGTAAAATTAGAAATGGTAGTAGAAGTTGGTTTGGAATAGGACCTTTTGGAATACAACCAAGTGAATTTGCTAAATTAGGCCTTATTATATTTACTAGTAAATATTTACAAAAAAGTAATAAATTTTTAAAAAGTTATAAAAATGGAGTATTTCCAATTCTAGGTGTTATGCTTTTATTTTTTGGTTTAATTATGCTTCAGCCAGATCTTGGAACAGGTTTAGTTTTAGCAGTTACTATCGTTTCGCTATTATTTATTGCTGGAGTCAATATGAAATTTTTCATTGGTATGGGAATATTAGGAATAATTGGAGTAATTATTTTAATCATTATAGCTCCTTATAGAATGGATAGAATAACTGCTTTTATTAATCCTTGGAAAGATCCATTAGGAACTGGTTTTCAAATAATACAATCACTATATGCAATTGGTCCTAGTGGATTGCTTGGAAGAGGATATTTAAAAAGTATTCAAAAACAATTTTATTTACCAGAACCACAAACTGATTTTATTTTTTCTATTATTGCTGAAGAATTTGGAATAGTTGGAGCTTTTATAGTTGTCTCATTATTTTCAATTGTTTTAGTAAGAGGAATTAAAATAGCTTTAAAAGCGAAGGATCCTTTCTCCAAGTACTTATCATTTGGAATGACTTTTCAAATGATATTTCAGGCTATTATGAATCTAATGGTTGTAGTAGGATTAATACCAGTAACTGGAGTAACCTTACCGTTTTTATCATATGGAGGATCTAGTTTATTAATTAGTATGATAAGTATTGGTATTTTACTAAATATCTCAAAATATGAAAATTAATAAAAATTAAATTGAAAATTATGATATATGTAATTATAATAGTATTAAAGTTTATTGAAAGGTGTATTATTTATGAAAGGCATATATAAAAAAAGTGTATTAAAAGAATTAGCTTACCAGTATTTAGTAACACTAATTGACTATTATTCCATAATTGGTAGTATTAAATTTTTAAAAAAAAGCGTTATATTAACTTTTGGAGAAGATAAAGATATTTTAAATAAACTTAATTATGAGCAAGAAAGATATATAAATAATTTAAAATCAAGAATTAAAATTTTAAATTTTACATTAAAAAATGAAAAAAATTTATATTATGAAAATATATGTAGAGTTTTCGATGAATTAGATAATATTTATTTAAATATAAATAAATATATTCAAGAGTTATTTGAAAATTTAACTAATGCAATTTCAACAGAAATAAAATATAAATTTTATTATCCACGTAATAATCCCAAATTTATTACTAAGGATGATCTTGAAAAATTTATGAATTATATTAAGGGATTTAATATAGATGATATTAAAGAATTTTTAACTTTTACTGGTGTATTTGAAGATTGTATGATAGATGATTATAGTATTAGACTAAAATCATTATCTGAAAATAATTTAAATAATATTTCTAATACTAATGATAATATTAAAATAAAAGAATTAAATATAGATTTAGAGAAAAATTTGGATTTATTTGGATTATATGAAAATAATGATGGTAAGTTAGGAATAATTATTCCTAGTGTTAATGATGAGAAATCTTCCTTAGTTGCAGTTCATGAATTAGTACATGGATATTTAGTTTTGAAAAAAAATGAAATTAATAATGAACAAGTAGTATATTCTGAAGATTTACCTATTTTATATGAATTATTATATAAAAAATATAATTATTTTGTTAATATTGATATTCATACTACGGATATTGCTCAGAAGTTATTTAATGATTACCAAAATGAACCAATTGCTATCCAAATAGATAAAGCAAAAAAACTAATTAGATAAGTATTATAAGTCTGATAAAATTATTTATCAGTTTTTTTTTTATTTATGTTATACTAATTATATATTATTATGATGATAGGAGGAATTATGACACCACATATAGAAGCCAAAAAAGAAGATATTAAAAAAATTGTAATAATGCCAGGAGATCCTAAAAGAGCTGAATTAATTGCAAATAAATTTTTAGATAATTATAAAATAGTTAGTAATGTAAGAGGAATGACAACTTATACTGGAACATATAAACAAAAAGAAGTAACTATAATGCCATGTGGTATGGGAATTGCTAGTATGGGGATTTATTCATATGAATTATTTAAATTTTATGATGTTGATGAAATAATTAAAGTAGGTACTTGCGGATGTTATATAGATAATTTAGATATGGGAGATTTAATATTAGTAGATGGTTCTTATTCAGAATCGACTTATGCTAAAGTACAAGATAATAACTCTGATGTTATAATGTATTCAGATGAATATTTAAATAATATTATTCTAGATACCTCTAAAAAAATAAATAAAAAAATAAAAAGGGGAATTATTCATTGTAGTGATGTTTTTTATGAAGAAGATGAAGAATATAAAAAAGTTCTTTATGAAAGATATAAATGCATTGCTTGTGAAATGGAATCATTTTCATTATTTCATAATGCTAAAAAATTTGATAAAAAAGCAACGGAAATATTAACAGTAACTGATAATTTAGTAACTGGTGATAGATTATCGAGCGACGATAGAGAAAATAAAGTAAATGATATGTTAGTTTTAGCATTAGAAAGTGTATTAAGATTATGAAAAATTTAGATAAACTACCAAAGATAGAGTTACATGTTCATTTAGATGGATCAGTAAGAATAGAAACTGCTATGGAAATATTGAATAAAGATATAGATGATGTAAAAGAAAATATGATTGCTAAAAAAAAATGTATTGATTTAAATGAATATTTAACTAAATTTGAATACCCTAATAGAATATTGCAGACCAAAGAAAATTTAGAAAGAGTCGCATATGAACTTGCAATTGATTTAAAAAAAGATGGTGTTATATATGCAGAGGTTAGATTTGCACCGTTAAAACATTTACAGAAAAGTTTGACAAAAGAAGAAGTTGTAGAAAGTGTCTTAAAAGGTCTTAATAGAGTTGATATTAAAACTAATTTAATTTTATGTATGATGAGAGATATGAGTATTGATGATAATAAAGAAGTAATTTATCTTGCTAAAAATTATTATGGTAAAGGTGTATGTGCAGTTGATTTAGCAGGCGCAGAGGCAATTTATAAAACAGAAAATTTTAAAGAATTATTTGAACTGGCAAGAAGACTTAATATTCCATATACAATACATGCTGGAGAAGCTGATGGTAAAAATAGTATAATATCTGCACTTGATTTTAAGACAACCAGATTAGGTCATGGCATTAGAATTAATGAAGATAATTCTTTGGTTGATGAGATAATTCAAAAGAAAGTTTTGTTAGAAATTTGCCCTACTAGCAATATTCAAACTAATGTGGTTGATAAGTATGATGATCATCCAGTCAAAAGCTATTATGATAAGGGAATTTTAGTATCAATAAATACTGATAATAGAACAGTGTCTAATACAACGCTTACTAGTGAATATAAATATTTAATGGATAATTTAGATTTTAGTTTGGAAGATATTATTAAAACTAATAAATATGCAATAGAAAAATCTTTTTTAACTGAAAAAGAAAAAAATGTTTTATTATATGAATATGAAAACAAATTAGAAAATTACTTAAAGAATATATATAAATAATTATTATAATAGTTAAACATTAAAAAATTGTAGTACCAAAAAAAGACAAAATAGTGATTCTTCAAATTCAGGTCAACATGTTTACATACATATGATGAACCAAATGTAATATCGTATTCGATCGTGTAGCTACATTATTCAAAAGAACTTGCCGGAATTTTTGCTTTTTCTTCTAGTATGGGAGCAGCATCATATTTTCAAGGTGCGAGGTTGTCTTTTTCTATATTTAATTAGAAATGTATATAAATAGAAAAATGCTATTGTTTAAAACAATAGCATTTTTAAGTCTAATGAAGCTGTACCCCCTGAAGGACAGCTTCTTAAAAAAGAATAAAAAGGGGTTGGCTAGTGTGATACTAGCGACCAATTCGCCTAATAACCGAATTGGTGATTATTATCTTAATCATTATTAGTTAATTTGTCAATGTTTTTTTTGATTTTTTAAAAAAATATTAAGTATTACAGCAAAAAAGAGAAAAAATAAATAAACGAAAAAAATAGATAAAATTTATAAAAATAAAATTAAATCTATTTTTTTCTTCTCCAACTAAAGCATTAAATGCCACAACAAAAACCTCTTTATAAGGAGAAAAAATTTCAAAAAAATAGTGATTTCAAAGAACAAATAATTTATAATTTAAATATCAAATTAATTGAAAGTTAGACTCTAACATATTAAGGTTTGTTGTTACTGAAGTAAGCCTTTTTAATAAATAGGTTGCATTTAGAAAAAAAAGTTGAGGATATTTACTCTTTTTTTCTGAAGTATTAAAAAAAGTTTTGTATTTTTTATAATTTATGATATAATATATGAAGAAAGGAGTGGGAATAATGTCCCACTCTTTAGTTTTAAATTTAGAAAGGAGTATTTATGTTTAATAATTTAAAAGAAAAAATAAATCCTATTATAAGTGATTTAAATTTATTTGTTGATAGTATCTATATATCAGAAGAAGAAAATATTAAAAATTTAAATATATGTTTAGATAGTAATGAAGTAATTGATATTGATAAAATTACAGAAGCTTCTAAATTAATAAATCCGATTGTAGATAGTATGGATTTAATAAAAGATGAATACGTACTAGATATACATTCTAAAGAAAAGGGAGTAGATAATAATGAATAGCAAAGAGTTTTTAAAAGCAGTAAATCATATTACAAAGGAAAAAAATATTGATCCAGAAACAGTATATGAAGCGATGGAGCTTGCTTTAACATCTGCTTGTAAGAAAAATTATAAAAATGTAAAAGTAGTAATTAATAGAGATACAGGTGATATAAAAGTATATTCATATTTAACTGTAGTTAGTGATGATAAGATGACTAAAGAAGAATACGAGGATTATCTATTTGAGCATTATACTGATGAAGATGACGAAGAAGAAGATAATGATGAAGAAAGTGAAGAAATTGAGGAAGAAAAACCAACAGTCTCATTCTTTAATAAAGATACCGAAATAAAATTAAGTGATGCAAAAAAAATAGATAAGACATTAGAAATAGGAGATACAATAGATACAGAAGTTACTCCTCATGATTTTGGTCGCGTTGCTGTATCAACAGCAAAACAAGTAGTAATTCAAAAGATAAGAGAAGCAGAACGTGCAAGTATAATGGGAGAATTTGGTGATAAACAAGATGAAATGCTTGTCGGAGTTGTAGCATTAGAAGATTCTGACAATTATTATATAGATTTAGGAAGAACGAATGGTATTTTACCAAAAAAAGAGATAATTCCTGGTGAAAAAATAGAAATGGGTAGTCAAATTAAAGTTTATGTAACAAAAGTTGATAATAATGGTAAAAATTTATTAGTATTATTATCAAGATGCCATTATGGATTTGTAAAACGTTTATTTGAACATGAAATACCAGAATTGTCCGATGGAAGTGTTTTACTATATAGCGTTGCAAGAGATCCAGGAAATAGAAGTAAAGTTGCTGTATATTCAGAAAACTATAACATCGATCCAATTGGTGCTTGTATTGGAGAAAAAGGAAGTCGAATAGGACGCATTATAGAAGAATTACATGGTGAAAAATTAGATATAGTCAAGTATGACAAAGACCCAGCAGTATTCATTGCTAATGCTTTAGCTCCAGCTAAAAATTTAACTGTTATCATAACAGATGTTAAAAAACAAGAAGCTATGGTTATTGCAGATAAAGACAATTTTTCACTTGCAATAGGTAAAAAAGGCCAAAATACTCGTCTTGCAAGTAAATTAACCCATTATAAAATTGATATTAAATCAACTGAACAAGCAAAAGAAGAAGGAATTAATATAAGAACTGAGGAATAGTGGGTGATATATCATGAAAGTTAGAAAAATTCCTATAAGAACTTGTATAGTAACAGGAGAAAAACTTCCAAAAAAAGAATTATTACGGATAGTTAAAACTCCTAATTTAGAAATAATTCCTGATTTAACAGGAAAAATTAATGGCAGAGGTGCATATATTAAAAAAGACTTAGAAGTTTTAGAGAAAGCTAGGAAAAGTAGAATACTAGAAAGAAAATTAGAAACTTCCATAAGTGATGATATATATGAAAAAATAGGTGAAATTATAAGAGAAAATTAAGAGAGTGAGGTGTTTTCTAATGATGAGTTTATTAGAATATGCAAATGATGTAGAATTATCTATTGAAGAAGTAAAAAAATTATGTGATAGTCTTTCTATAAGTTATGATGATGAAAATTATCTACTAAGTGATACTGAGATTACGCTTTTAGATAGATTAATTGAAGAAAATAAAAATGATATATCTGAAGATTATCAAGACGAAGAAATTGTAGAAGATGAACTTACTTATGATAAAGCATTAGAAATTGCGGAACAAGAAAATTTTGATTTAGATAACAATATTAGTTTTCAAAAAGTAAAATCAAAGCAAAAAAGAACATTAGATACTAAAAAGAACTTTCAAGCTGAAAGAAAAAAAATGTATAAAAATCGTGAGAAACTTAAAAGTAATGAGCAAAAAGTAGATGATGATGTTATTATCTATAAAGAAGGAATGACTGTTAGAGATATTGCAGATAGTTTAAATGATTCTGTATCTAATGTTATTAAAAAATTAATAAATCTTGGTATAATGGCTACTCAAAATCAAAGTATTGATTTTGAAACTACAGAGGTTTTAGTTAGTGATTACAAAAAAACTTTAAAGAAAGAAGAAAATGTAGATATTTCTAATTTTGAAAATTATCAAATAGAAGATAAGTTAGAAGATTTACAAGAGCGTCCTCCTATTGTAACAATAATGGGACACGTAGATCATGGTAAAACAACTCTTTTAGATTATATAAGAAAAAGTCAAGTTGCAAGTACAGAAGCTGGAGGAATTACTCAGGCGATTGGTGCTTATTCTGTTTCATATAATAATAAAAATATTACATTTATAGATACACCTGGCCATGAAGCCTTTACTCAAATGAGAGCCCGCGGAGCTTCAATTACTGATATTGTAATTATAATAGTTGCAGCAGATGATGGAGTTATGCCTCAAACTAGAGAAGCAATTGATCATGCTAAAGCTGCTGGTGTTCCAATTATAGTTGCTATAAATAAAATAGATAAACCTGATGCAAATATCGATAAAGTAATGACAGGTCTTGTAGAAAATGGCCTTACTCCAGAGGAATGGGGTGGAGACGTAATAGTAAACAAAATTTCAGCAGCAACTGGAGAAGGTGTTAATGAACTTCTTGATAGTATATTATTAGTTGCTGAAATTAATGAATATAAAGCTAATAAAAATCGCTATGCAACAGGTGCAGTAATAGAATCACGTCAAGATAAACACGTTGGTAATGTTGTCAGTTTAATTATTCAAAATGGTACTTTGAGACTTGGAGATCCTATTGTTGTTGGTTATGTTTATGGTAAAGTTAGAACAATGAAGAATGATAAAGGAGAGAATATAGCTTCAGCTTTACCGTCAACTCCTGTTGAAGTAACTGGACTTTCTGGCATTCCTTCAGCTGGAGATAAGTTTATGGCCTTTGAGTCTGAAAAAGAAGCCAAAAATATTGCTGCAGAAAGAAATTTGCGCAAAAAGGCAAGTGATACGAGTAAAACAGCTATTAATCTTGAAGATATATTTGGGCAAATTCAAGAAGGAATTAAAGAAATCAACGTTGTTTTAAAAGCAGATGTAAACGGAAGTTGTGAGGCAGTAAAAACATCTCTTGAAAAAATAAACGTGTCTGGAGTTAAACTTTCTATAATACGTGCAGGAGTTGGAGCTATTACAGAAAGCGATATAGTTCTTGCCCAAGCATCAAAAGCTTTAGTAATAGGATTTAATGTTAGAGCAAGTCAAAAGACCATGGATATGGCTAAAGAAAACGGAATAGATATTAAAACATATAATATCATTTATAAAGTTGTTGAAGATATTGAAAGTGCCATGAAAGGTATGTTAGAACCTGTATATGATGAGAAAATTATTGGTAAACTTGAAATTAGACAGATATTTAAATTTTCAAAAGTAGGTTTAATAGCGGGATGCCATGTATTAGATGGTGTAGTTAAAAATAGTAGTAATGCTAGAATTATTAGGGATAATATAGTGGTCTATGATGGTAAGATTAAATCACTTCAACATGAAAAAGATCAAGTTAAAGAGGTAAAAAAAGATATGGATTGTGGCCTTACTTTAGATTCATGCAATGATTACAAAGAAAAAGATATTATAGAAGTATATGAATTAGTAGAAATTAAAAGATAAATAAAAATGTAGAACTTTTAAAATTATGTTCTACATTTTTTTGGTAAGACTTTTTTGATATGTATCTTCTAAATAAAATATTAATTTATCTCTTATAATATTGTCTGTATTTATTGATGATAATATATCATAAAATTTATCGTAATTTTCAACAAAATTACTGTAATCGATTTCTTTTAGTGATAAGAAATAATCTATATACATTTTATATAATTCATAATCAACATCGTAATCATTATTTATATTTTCATCAAATAATAAGATGTTTTGAGTATCGGAAGTATTTATAAAATAGTTAGGATCAATATTATCATTAATTTCAAATAGTTTTTCTTCCAAAGAATAAATATTATGATTATTATAAATATCATTTAAGTCTTCTTCATTTATAATTTCTTTTAATAAATAAATATTTTCTACTTTATATGTACTATAATCATATTCAATGCTATTAGTAAAATCTTGATTAATTTCTTCCTCAAATGCTTTTCCATATTTATCTATTGAAAAACCAATATTAATTACAACACCATTTTCTTTTTCTTCTATTAAGACTCTAGTCATGTGAGAAAATTCATGATATATATAGTCTTCTATTTTTAATTCATTATTAATATTGATACTATGTTCATTAGGATCAAAAAATGCATTTATAAATTCATTATTAGTTATATTTTTTATTTGCTCTGCACTATAATAATTTAATTTTAATAATTCAATATTTCTTTTTAAAATAGCTTTATCAAAATTTGGTTTTTTACTACATATATCTTTTATGTATTTATAAAGATAATCCTTTATATTGTATGAATTATCAATATTAGAATTATTATTAACAGCATTAATTAAATCTTCATAACTTGGATTTTTATCTAAATAAGAAAGTTCTTCAGCAGTATATATATCAGTTATTAATTTATTATCTGCAGTTTTTGTATTATCATCTGAAATAGAAAAATTTACTGTTTTATTGGAATTTTTTAATTCTTCAATAGAATAACCTATAATTGTAGAACTACCTAAAAGCAATGCTAAAAATATAGGATACTTTGCTTTTATTTTCATTTATATTCCCCTTTTCATTTTAATATTTCTTCATTAATGCCGCATATTATATTACAACTTTTTATTTTTGTCAAATTTGGTAAATATTAAAAAATAAAAATTATGATTAATTTATGATAATGTCTTAAGTGTTAACTTTTAAAAATGTCTCAAATGTAATATATAATAAGTCACT
>CANQWY010000019.1 GCA_947627675.1 uncultured Bacilli bacterium | reverse complement strand
AAAGTGCATTTTCTTTTAAAAATACACTTTTCTGACTCAATTGCACTTAATTGTGCACTTTAGATTGATTCAACGAACTAAAATTACTCTACAAATGCATTTTTACCTAAAATAATATAATTATTTTTACATAGCAGCACTACCAAACATACTCATCATAGCAATTAGTAATATAAGCATTACTCCTACACCAGTACAAACAAGCATAACCATCGTTTGGCTTTCCATATGTCCAAGACGTTCCTTATATTTTGTTTCTCTAGCTTTATTTTGCAGTGACGAAACACTTCTTGAAAACATCATAAGTCTTTCTTGCTTTCGCTCTTGTGAACCAATTCCTAAACGATAAAGTAATCTCATCATACGCATTGAATCTCTAACAGGATAAGTATTAGCAAATTCCATATATGGATCAACTGTTGAATCACCACTATTTATTCTATCAACCATTTTTTTTAATCCTGGTACAAATATTTCAGGAGCATCTTCAATTGACTTACCAATTGCAACAGGAACCGTATAATGCTGTACTAATATCTCTAAACTTTTTAAATAATATGGCAACATTAAATCTATTTCATGTAAGTGCGATTTATAATAGTTTTTAAGTTGCATATAATTTAATTTAAATACAAGATATGCAATTACTATACAAAATACAATATTTAAAAGACTAAAATTATTCATAAAGACAATCATTACAACAGTACCTACTAATAAACCATTATTAATTCTCTTTTGAAATAAAATATCAGGATCAGCCTTAGCACCATATTTCATATATACCAAAAATTCATAGTCATCTTCCTTTAATAATTTAACTATTTTTTCATTATCCTTAGCAAACTTTTTTGTATCTATAATTTTACCATAAATAAGTATAAATAATATTATCGCTCCAAATATAAATATTTCCATTATTCAGCACCTACATTCTCATTATAATATTTTTCTCCTTTAATGAGAAAAAATGTGTTAACTATTAAAACTAGATGAAGAAGAATTTGTACATACCATTGATCAAGCAATATAATATAAGATTCTTTTCCAAGCAAGTATTGAACTAAAAGAGCTAAAACATAAAGCATTATACCAAATTGTAAAAACTTTCTATGAAATGTCTGTCTATCTATTCTGTCTCTATATACTCCTTCAACAAGTGTATCAATATCTAGTTGCATCTGCTCTAAACTATCAGCAGTATTTCTAGCACCTTCTTTTGTTATTTGAAGAAATAACTGATGCATATTCTTAACAATATAATATGGATATAATTGATTAAAATAGGCTAAGGATTCATCTATACTACCATTTTTGTAAGCAAGTTCAATCATTCTATCAACATCACCAGCAATAGGATCTTCTAAAAGTCCTGATTCTCTTACTCCTTCTAGCGACTTTACAAAAGACTGAGTAGTTGCAAATTCCATTATAGTGTTACTTGTATATACTTGTATTTGTTCAAAAATAAATTCACTATATACCCTATTACATCTCAAAAATGAAATATATGGAACTAGCATAATTCCCAAGATTACATAAACTATGCTTATTATTAAATTATAAAAGTACAAATAAGATATAATCCCCGCAAATCCTCCTATTAAAATAACTTGAATTAAATACTGCCTAGGTGTATATTCTTGTCCTAATTGCTTAGTCTTTTCTCTAACCTTTTTAAAAGAGTAAGGAGCAAACTTATCATATAAAACAGTTACTTGATCATTTATGAAATGAATTGCATTTTTGCCATTATATCCTCTATATAAAATGACTAAAACAGCAATTAGTAATAATAAAAATAGTTCCATAAAACAACTCCTTTACTTATTAATTATTATCAATATTATTATAACTTGGATTTATTCCATTTGCATATTGCTGATTAATATTATTATTCTGAAAATTATTATAATTTAAATTTGTATTTAAATCGCCTATATTCTGATTATAACCTGAATTTATATTATTTACTTCACTAGTATAATTCTGTTGATTAGGATAATTAAAATTAGCATTATAAATATTATTTGATAAATCCATATTATTATTAATTTCTGAGTTGCTATTATCATCTGTAGAAATGATTTTTGGGGCATACATATCATAATAGGACATATCATTATTATCTTTTGGTTTCTTATCAACAAGTGGTTGTTTTTCTTCTGAAGTATTACTTATGTTATTTTCCAAATTAACATTATCTACATTTGTCTCTGTATTTAATGGATCAACTTCTTCTATATGATTTACAATATTTGTAATATCAACATTTTGATTAGCTAAATATTCTATTAAATGTTCAGAAGGCTTTTCCATCATAGGTTCTTGCTCAAACATTTTTCGATAAATTGTATGTGATTGTGGTTTATTATCATCATCAACATAAAACTCAACAACTTCATCTACTTCACGATGGAATTTTTTATATTTTTGAGAATAATAAGCTTTTATATGCACTCCTATTTGAATATAACGATAGATAGTTGTCAAAAATTGCGAAACATCGATATCAGTTTCCAATAAACTATATAAACGATAAGGTATAGCACTTGCTTTATCAGCATGGATAGTTGATAAAATATTATGCCCTGATGAAATTGAATTTCTTACTGCAGTAACTGCTTCTGCACTACGAACTTCTGAAAGTAAAATCCATTTTGGATTTTGACGCATACAAGTGACTAAAACATCTGTATATGAAGCTACATTATTTGTTTTCATAGCAACAATATCCCTTTTTGGAAATATTTTATCCAAATGTAATTCCAATGTATCTTCAATTGTAATAATTTTTTCTGTATCTTTAGTATGGCTTGCTAAATATTTAACGAATTCTGTTTTTCCACTTCCAGTTTCACCGGCAACAATAATATTGCAATGTCCTTCCACACATTTTATTAAAATATCGTGTATATCTGCCGTAAAATAGTCCTCTTTTAACAATTTTTCTTTTTCTAGCCTGATTTTTGCAGGAGTCTTACGTATAACACAAGCAATACCATTTGTAGCAATTGATTCATGTACGAAATTAAGACGTAATTCACTACTTTCAGCATCTAAAAATGGCTTAGCATTATTAAAAGTTGTACCCATAACATTAGAGCACTGGAAAGCTAATTTTTCCATAAACTCTGTGGTACAACCTGGAATTTCAACTCGTATAGACCCCTGAGTTAGAGAACGTATCCAAATTTGACCAGCATTGCAATAGGAAATATCTGTAATATCATCATTATCAAGCAATGGCTTTAATGGACCAAAATCTAGTTTATCAAAAATACTTTCTTGCATCTAACTCACATCCACTCTTTTTATTCTTATTTTTTTTTTATTCATTAGTATCTGTCCATACAGTAACACTATTTATAAAGTCCCTAATATCATTACTAGATAGTTTTAAATCACCTGGATTTGTTTTTTGACTTTCTGCTGTTGGAACAGGACTTAATTCAGTACTATAATTTTTCAAATAAACTGCTTTTTTTAGTAAAAGATAATATTCTTGTGGTACTGCAAATATTATCATAGCAGGTACTGTATTTTCATCTACATTTGAAAATACATTTTTACCATTAGCATCGCGAACTGCAAGTACCTTTATATTTTCTAATAATTTTCCAACCATTACTTTACCATTATTACTATCATTTTCATCTCCTGATGCATAAGTAGCTTTAAAGTATATATCGATATAATTTCCTGGATAAATTGAGTTACTATAAGTTGTAGTCATATTAACTGTCATATAATATAAAACATATCCTTTTGGATAATCAAGTATTATACTATCAGGTAATTGATCTTTTTCAACAACGGATCTAGTATAAAATAAACTTCCTGCAGGAATTACTGAATCTGCATTAGAATATTTATCAATAACACTTTGTTTAGATCTTATAATCTCTCCTTTTATCATTGATGGGGGAACCTGAGCCTCTCCAACCATATCTTCAGTAATTTGTGTACTTGGATTAATATCTTGGAGTGCATAAGGTACAGTAATAGGATTAGTAGCCTGTTGTACACGCCAATTATATCCTACGTACAAAACGATAATTGCAGCAATTACCCCAATTATCGTAACAGTATTTTTATTAGATAAAAATTTTTTTAAGCCAACCGTAATATTATTCATTCTCTTTCTCCTTCATTATTTAATATCATTAACACTTGTTATATTCAAATCTTTTATATATTCTTTATTTTGATTTGTAATAGCAATATTAGTTTTATTTTTTGTTTCAAGTATCATATCTGCACTAGTAGTTATATCTACTGCTGTATTTCCACCTAATGCATTTATAAGTTTGGTTTCTTTTGGTGAATCTATTCTAATACTAACTTTTGGTGGAGTTTCATTAATATCATATACTTTAATGCGATATGCTCTAGTTCCATCTACAGAAACGGCAAATCTCTTTACAAAACTCTCCATAAATTTTTCTTTATCCATTCTAAGAGAACCAAATCTACGATAATATGCCATATCAACAGCATCATTCATCGAAGCTTCTGTAGTTTCTTTTAATAAGTAATAATCTAATTCAGCTCCACTTTGTTGGCTACTAACTAAACTTATTGTGTAGAATCCTAATAAAGCCATTAAGATAATACCTATTGTTAAAAACGCTTTATTCATATAGTATCACACCTCCCATATACTATCTTACACTACTTAAAAAACTTAAAAGTTCAGAATCTTGGCTTGTATATTCCTCTAAGAAATCACAACTTGTTGATGATTTCAAATTATTACAAGAAAGGCCTCCAAATTTTGGTGCAGTAGTAACAGTTGAAACATATTTGCTATCTCTAATAAAATCGCTTCTATAATAGCTAAAATTAGGAATATTACCATCAGAATATTTATTACTATTATCACTATTCTTCACTGTTAAATATTTTGATTTATAGGAATTATTTATTGATTCATAAGAGCCATCATCATATGATGTATAAGAAAATTCACTATTATTTGCTAACTTTTTTATATTGCTAATATTAGTAGTAGATAAGGTTATATCATAATCTACTTCACTTTCCTGATAGGCATCTGTACTTTCTATTTTTTTTACAAGCGATGAAGGAGTAACTGGATAACCTTTTATTGAAAGATTAGTGGCATCAGCACTCCAGTTAAACCCTTCTGTTCTAGATGAACTACTGACATTAGTATCTACTACTTTATCAATATAACTTAATTTAGTAGCACTTACACTTTTATCATTTATTGAACTTGTTCTTGTTTGAGGGAACATAGTAGTCGTAGATATTGATTTTGATGTATAATTATTACTTCCTGTATCATTTTTAGTAGTAATTTCAGTATTTGGACACTTTGTATTAGTACATGTAGATGGATCAGGTATTTCAGAAATATTAGGATCAGGATCATTTCCTGGATTATTAGAATAATCATTTACTGCATAATAACAAGCAACATCAAAATTCCAATTATATCTACCGAACTTATTAACTTTACTAAATATATTATAAACTATATCTTTTGCTTTACTTCCTGCCCATGTTTCAAAATCTTGAGTAATTTTTCCGGCTTTATTATATTGATACCATGTCCACCAAGTAGCATTTACATTTTTAGCAGTAAGTGGGGTACAGTAATTACCTGGGTAATTAGTATACCATTTTTCATTTTTTATATCTTTTTTATCGTATACAACTTCACCGTTTTTATTATTTATCCAAGCACCAGGGAAAGTTAGTATACTATGATACATATTTTCTTTGTCATCAGCAGTAGTACAACTTCCGCCTACATATTTTAGAATTGAATTATCATTTAAACTTGTATTATCATATTTAGTTATTTTATCATGACTAGAATTCCAAGTAATACAATTACCGTTACTGTCATAATTATTACTATCACAAGTTTGTGATGATGAACTATCAGTAATATCTTTATTTACAGACATTGTATAGTTAGATGTAGTTTCTTTATCACAATTATCAATTGCTGTTGATAGACATCCACCTAAAGCATCAACATATTTTTTAACATTTGTTACATAATCCTTTTCTGCAGCTTCTCTATCTATATAGTGGCAAGCCCCTCCAGTATAACTATGATTTGTATTTTTCCATTCACATTTTTCACCACAGCTACTACTACGCTTAATACCAATTACACCATTATTTCCAGATGTTTTACTATTAGCTGAACTTGGATAATAATAAGCATTATAACCTGTTGCAACACCTCTTCTACCAGGATAGCAACTACTATCTGCATAACATGCAGCATAATCTATATCACCACAGGTAGTAGCACCAGCATAATAGTTATATCCATAAGCATTACATACTGTTCTAGTAGCTATTCTTTTATCTCTAAAATATGAATAACCATATCTACTCCACTCACATGTAGCTTTCTTTGGACTATAATTAATCATTGAACCAGTTTTTATATAATTACCTGTAATATTTTGATTAACATATTCATATATTTTATCAATAATACCAGGATTAGATTTAGGATCATCAAATAAATCTGCACAGCCAGATGTCATTGCTTTACTTCCATGTGTTAAATCAGCCATTCTAGTTGCCAAAGTAATTGTATCTATACTATATAATTTTCTATTAACATTATCATCTTGATTATTATTATAATTTGAAGTATTAGTTGTTGTATTTAAATCTAAAGAATTACCTTCTGTAGTATTAGTTTCATCATTATCATCATTGTTATTATATACTTTATTATAACAACTATCTATACAGCTTTGAGTATACTTTCCACCATCACATGAATTTACACAACTATCAAATTTTTCATTTGGTCCAGCTTGTTCTTCATATCCTACAGTATTACTACATACAGCATGAACTTCACAAGGAACATAATTTTCAAATTTAGGGAATGAATCAAAGTTAATATCAGAAACAACACAAGTTACTTTACTTTTTACTTCAACCTCATATGTAAAACATTGACCAGCTATTACTGCTTTAGGAGGTCCATATGAAACTGCAAGTTGTTCACGACAAGTAGTAGTACAAGCTTTTACATTAGTAGTTGTAGCTCTATCAACTGTACCATCGCCAAGTGTTATATTAGCAATTTTAGATTCATCATGATCGTAATATAAATATTGGTATGTTTTTTCATCTTTATTATTACATGTCAACATTTTATTACTATTAGAACCTAAAGATGAATATTTCCCTGTCAAATCAGTATTATCAACTTTTACCCAAGGGCTAGTCATTTCAGGAAGTTTAGTAGCCCCTACTTCTTGAACATACTTAGAATAATAATTATCATAAAACTCTTTAACATATGATTGTATTTTTTCTAAATTAGCTAAAGTCATATTATAACTATTCTGTTTAAAACAAGGTGTCATTGAATTAGTTAAAATTTCTCTCATTCTACTATCGACATTACTATCATTGGCAAAGCTTCTAGCCCACTCACAAACACTAGAATTATAATTAACTGAATCAATGTCTCCATCACCAGACTCTTCATTTAATTCGACGTGTGTTAAATCATACCAAAGTGAGCAATCATCGTCTTCTGAGACATCAGCATATACAAGAAGATAAAAATCAGCATTATTGCTTCCTTTAATAGTATAATCGTTTTTTATTATACTTTTATTAACAGTATAACTAGATGTAAAACTATCTTTTGATGTATCACTTGCAATAAGTTCTTTTACTTTTTTCTTTTGTTGCGTTGTACCGTCTGTTGCTTCTTTTTCAGTTAATTCATGTCTTTTAAGTAGCATTACATAATATTTAGCATCAGAATTACGTCCTGAATCAGTTATAACTACTTTTTTAATTGATTCACCTGAATCATCAGTCTCTATTTTAACATCAACGCCATATTTATATTTGCAACTATTTTTTGCATAAACATCATTATTAGTACCTATAATTAAGATAGATAACACCAATATCAAAAATAAGCCAACCCAATTTTTATTTTTAGTATTAGATTTATGCATAACTATCATCTACTCCTTCCAAAACTTTTTTTATTTCTGTATAATTGCTTTTTTCAGAAACATTATAATTATAACCTTTATTCTTTTTTATTAATTTAGCATCTACTTTTATGACATTTGATATATATCCATTAAATCTAGTACAAGTAACTAAGGATATAATTTTATCATTTGAATTAACATCTACATCATACTTAAAGAAACTGTCCTCTAGTGAATAGTTGAGATACTCTTTTAAATCTTTTTTTTTGTAAGAAGATTCATAATAATCAACTTCACTGTTATTAACAAGTGCTACTGAAAATATTTGATACAAATAATTCTTACCATTAATTGTATATTGTATATATTTATTATCTTTATTAAAATCATAGTATATAAATGACATTAACTGTTCAAATTGATTCATAGTATCATCACCAATTATAGGTTTACTAGAAACGTTTCTTAAATTATGACTGGAAATAGTTAAGAAATTAGATAATTTATCTACTTTAACATTGGTCCAAGCATAATCAATATTTTCACCATCTAACATACCATTTCTATATTTAATAATCGGATAATCTATATTAGTCCCTTGAACTTTAATCCAGCCAATTACTTCTTCATCAGTATATTTCTTTTTAACTTTTTCAACTTCCTTTGTTCTATCTTTTATTTTGTATATAGGAATAAATTTATTTTTATTAAAATAACAAAATAATATTACAAATATAAAGATTAGCACCAATATAGAAAATATATATTTTTCAGTTATTTTTTTATGACTTCTTACACTTTTTTTCATTATAACACCTTTTTTTACTAATCACTAATTTTATAAGGATTATCCGCAGTACCAGATCCACTTACTATTTCAACACTTTTCTTTAAATATGCTGTAAACCTAATCATTGAATTAATATTATTAATATCATCCATATCGTAATAAACTGTTCCATTTTCTGATGATACATACTTAGTACCAACAGTATTAGATGAATTTATATACCAGCATGAATTCATAGAGCTACTATACATATCATACAAATTAGGTGCTGAAAATTTTATATTATATTTTTTTTCTGTTTTTTTGCCATCATAACTAGAATTTTTTTCATATATAGGAACTGTAACCGAATGTTTTACGAAAAGTTTCGTAGTAGTGTACTTGCTAATATTGTTTTCAATAGTATAACCTATATTATCATTCTTGTTTGGATTATAAACATTTCCACTACCATACTCAAACGTATCATCAGTAATACTATTTACAGATATAACTTTTACGTAATCATCTTCTATTTCAACTATTCGATATAAGACACCGCCATAAATTATAAATTCTCCACTATACCTAGTATTTAATTTATCGCCTGGTTTGCCTTTGTGGAAATCTCCTATATCATAAGGATTGTCAACCGTCCCATCACCATCAATAATTTTTATATTTTTTTTAAGAACAATACTAGGTCTAACATTAAAGTGATATGTCTTGTTATAATCTAAATATTTAGAATCCTGTCCGAAGAAAATATTTCTTGTCGTCCAAGCTTTGCTATCGGTTTCGCTGCTAGAAGTCCAATTAATAGTATCAGTATAAAGATAACTTTCCCCCTCCTTTAAGCTACTATTATACTCATTTATTGCTAAAAGTCCAACATTTTCTTTATTTTTTTTACTATCGCAACTAATTTTACTATCGACTTGAGTATTTTTTACAGTATCAGTACACCATTTATAATTTTCAACAATATATTCCTTAGAAGAATCTGCAATATGTTCGTAATAATAATCATTCAGCCATTTATCTAACGATTTATAGTCAACTTGGCTTATATCCTCATCACTAACTATTTTTACTGTATCATCATCATTAAGACCAACAATTCTAAAAATTTGGCCTGAAAACTTAATATAATTATTTTCAACGCTACCTTTATATATTCTAGAGTTATCTGTATCCTTTAATACAGTTTTATTCAAACTTTGACTAACTATAACTTTTCTTGTTACTTCAGATCTATTTAGAAAACTGTCAACTGCACTATAAGTTATAGTATATTCACCAATTTTAGATGTATCTACATCACTTTTTATATTAACAGCATCTACTTTTAAATCTCCATCTGTATTATCTTTAACATTATTTATACCAGGATCTTCAAATTTTTCATCTTTTTCAATTTCTATAACATCTTTTCCTTTTAAATTTATTATAGGTCCAGTATGGTCAACTCTAGATTTCAATATACCACATTTTAAGTAAGGATAATATTTATATTCACCAGATGTTTTTCTAACTTTTACCCAGCTTTCTTTCAAATCACATTCACTATTATTATAAGCAGTTCTTAAAGAATTCATATAACTTTTATCAACTAGAGTAATAGCATCAATCATCTTAGTCTCTCCCTCTTGTGGAAGAAAACTATTATTAATTTGAAAATATCTTTTACCAGCATTTTCTAATATTTTCTCATTGGAATTAAATTTAATAAGTGGATATATGATAATAACCCACAACCCTAAAATAATTACTAATGATATAACTAAAATAGAAATCGTATTATTGTTAATTTTCTTTTTATTCATTTTATCCCTCTTTACTTATTTTTAATTATTTAATTTTTAATGTATATTTCTTATTTCTAAGTGTATAAACAATTGATATACTTTTAGAATCTAAAATTTCGCTTTTTGCCGTTATAAATATATCTTTTCCTTGATATTCAATATTAAGTGCTGATTCTATATCACTATAACGTGTCTTACCACTACTATCTTTATATTTAATTCTACCATATTTAATAGAAAAGTCAATAAATTCTTCTCCTTCAAAGTCACTAGAAGCAAAACTTATTTTTAATATTTTATTACCATTTTTTGGTTTAATCTCTTCTAAAAAGGTAGAACATACTGAAGCTGTAGGACAATAATATCTATTATAATTAAAGCTATCTCCAATTTCATATGAAGTAGGAGTTAAAATTTTCTTTTCTTTATTAATATAACTAAAAGTAATTTTATCATTTATTTTATAAGTACCAGCATTCTCAATCTTAGATACATCTTCTATATTTAACTTAATTTTTCTAAGGTAACTTATCATCTTTCCACCAAGCTCTTGATAATACAAAACAAATCTATTTTTTCTTAAATTATTCTTTACTTTATATACTAAATAGAATTCTCTACTCTTTGCTGGTGATAATGTAAATTTTCCATCAATAGATGAACCAATATCTGTAAAATAGGTATTATAATATGTTGTATATACTCTATCAATATTACCATTCATTAAATGAAATCTTCCAAGATTAGGAGTCGCTATTTTTTCTCGATTATTTTTCATTTTCATAGTAATAACTACAAAATTATAGTCTTTTTCTATTTTTTTCCCTGTTAAATCCTTATCTGTTATAAAACTGTCTTTAATGGTAATTTGATATCCATTTGTTTGAAATGTATCCCCCTCTTTATAAGATCTATGACTAACTCCAAAATAATAATATCCTTGAAATATAATATAGACAGATAATACTATAATAACTATATTGCAAATATATTTATGTTCTAAATAAAAATAATAAAGATTTCTTTTAGTTCTGTTAAACAATCTTATAATAGAATTTTTATCAAATTCAAAACTTATCTCAAATTCTTCTCTATCTTCACTTGATAATTCCAAAAATTCTTTATCATTTGTAAAATTAAACTTTTTTAAGTCTATTCCTAATATTCTTATTATTAAAAGAACAAATATCGGATATTGAAAAATTCTTCCTATCCTTAAAAGATCTCTATATATAAGAACTCCACTAATAGAAGTTTCTAGACTATATGATGCAAAATATCTATTTGTAAGAATTACTCCTATAAATAATAAAAGATAACAAAAAATATATAACAAGTATATTTTCCATGGTTTATCTTTTCGTCTAAGCAAAACCATCAAAAGAAAACTACTAATTATTACAACTAATAATGATAAATAAAGCAAAAAACCTGCATGTGATGAAAATGGTTCTAATGCTTCATTATAAGTACCAAACATTATATATTCTTTAATAAAAGATATAATAGAATTAATTCTAAAATAAATAAAAAAGCACAATGCAAGAATTACTATGTGTATCCTTTTAAAATTCTTGATTAAAAAAGCATATGGTTTTCTAAAAATCATATAGACCCCTCCATCCTTTATTTAATTATATCGTACTTTACTTTTTTTTTAAAGATATGATATAATTTTTTTCAGCTAATGAAAGGAATAGTAGTATGAAAAAAAATATTATAAGAGTTTTTTTGATATTTATAATTACAATTTTAGTTACTGGATGTTCAAGTAATTTAAAAAGAATTAGTTATAATGATTTTAAGGAAATGTTAAATAATAAAGAAAATTTTATTTTAATAGTAAGTCAAGAAGGATGTAGTCACTGTGAGGAATATTCTCCACGAATAAAAAAAATATTAAAGGAAAATAGTATAACTGCGTATAATTTAAACATAACTTATATAAGTAAAAGTGATTATAATAAGTTTAAAGAAGAGTATAATTTTAAAGGAACGCCTACCACTTTCTTTTTTAAAAATGGGGCAGAAAGTATAACTTCTCGTCTTACTGGAAGTGTAAGTGATACTAAAATAAAGAAAGCACTAAAGAAAGAAGGCTTTATAGATTAAATTATTACAATTATATACTTCTCTTCACTCACAAAAAAATGGTACTAATATAGAAACTAGTGAGGAATTAGGAAACATCCAAAATTATTTTCTGCCTTTTATTATTTTTTATTGATTTTATCTACTAGAGAAATTAATGTTTATTTACTTTCTTTTTTTATAAAATCATAATAATTCCTACACTATAAACAGTAATATAAAGATAATCTGGAGACCCATTAACATAATGTCCTTCTGCAATGCATAATTATTTATTACTATTTCTTTTCATAAATTATCCTTATACAAGTTTACATACTATGCTTTTTATCGTCTGCTTTTTTAATTTTCTTTAATTATTAACTTCAATATCTCCACAATCATTTTCTATTTTTAAAACGATATCTGATTTATTATAATTATTTTTAATTTTTACATTTCCTAAATCTGTTTTAGCATCAATAAACAATTCATTTGTCATTCCAATTTCTATATCTCCATAATCATCTTTAATATAAGAATTTTTCTTTAAATTAATATTGTTAATTTCAATGTCTCCACAATCACTTTCAAGATAAAGATAATTATCAACTGATTTAATTTTTATATCACCATAATTATTTTTTATTGTTACAGCATTTATGTTAGAAATTTTAACATCGCCACAATCTTCGTTTATAGTAGATATATTAGCTTTTTCTATCTCTATATCACCATAACTATTATCTGCTTCAATAATATTACCACCAAGTATTCTAACATCTCCAAAATCTTCTTCTACATCAATATTTGCCTTTAAAAATTCATCAATAGAAATATCACCATAATCATTTTTAATATCAATATTTCCACTAAAATCTTCTGGTAAATATATTTCTACTTTAGCTGATTTTTGATTAAAGCAAAATCCCATACAATTTTTTTCACTTATCTTAATATTTAAAGTATCAAACCTAGTTTCAACACTAGTATAATCTTTTTCACCATAAACTATAGCTTTAATGCTATCTATATCAGACTTTTTTATAAAAATTTCACTTGTAGTTGCATCTATTATAATTTTATTAAAATTTTCTTCATAAATTTCATTTAATATTAATTCATTACTACTCTGTAATCCACTTTTAAAATTTTTAAATTTAAAACCATTTTGTAAAAGATCAACAAAAAATATTGAAACAGCTATCATAATAATTGACAATATAATAATTAAGGTTATAATCAAGCTTTTATTTTTCATATTTAGAACTCCTTAACATAAATATTAATTTTAATATTTCTTCAAATAACCCAAAGATTATCCATATTATCCATGTCAAATGCCATGCCATAGTTTTAAAACTAATAATTAAATATATAATAGTAACTATTATTGCTACTACATCTGAAATTTGCTTTCTTAATTTATCACTTGCTGTTTCCTCTAGCGTTTTTATTTTTTTATATCTAATACATACATAAACAATCATACCTGTTGCAACTCCACAAATAAGCAAAAATATAGCACAAGATATTATTGGATTCATATTAAAAATTGGTATTGAAATCATAAGCCAAATAATTGATAAAAAATATAAAACTATACTAATAGATATTCCTTTAGCTTTTTTGCTTACTTTTAGTCTTTCTTCTAAATCAATTGTAGATTCAATATTTTTATAAGCTTCTTTTTCTTTTAATTCAATAAACAATTCATTTGGTGTAATACCATATAATTCACATAAAGGGACAATCTTGTCAAAGTCAGGCATACTTTGATTTGTTTCCCATTTTGAAACTGTTTGTCTTGTAACATTTAATTTATCTGCTACTTCTTCCTGAGATAGTTTTTTATCTTTTCTTAACTCTAATAATCTTTCACCAAAATTGTTCACTTCTCTCACCTCACAACTAAAATTATATCTTTTATTTTAGTTGCAATCTACCTGTTTAAGTTGGAAATTTGTCAACTAATATTAACATTTTAATAAATATAGTATAAAAACTCATATATGATTTATCCATATAGATATATCGTTTACAATAATTTATTAAGTCATAATAGTTTGTTTACTATTCTTTTCAATAGTCCAATATTAATCAGCTTTATCAAATTTACATCTATATACATCATAAAATAAAGTTGTTGTCGTAGTTCTAAACATTAGTGCTTAGTATCAAACTTTTTTTGTATGGACTCTTATTTTTGAATTTTTCCACTGCTCAATAATTCACTAATTGTTCTACAAGTTGTTCTTATATTAATTTTTATTGATTCATAATTTTTCTTCTTTCACACTAAATTTTATAATATAAAAGTGTTCTAGTATCCGAAATAAAACTTGAGTTTTATTTACTCATACTTATTCTTTCAATTTCATTAATATATTTACTTAAAGCTAAAGGCATATATCTTGGACCTCTAATTGCATTTACTCCAAAATCTTTTAATTTGCTAAATGACAACTTGCCTTTTTCATATCTTGTTATTAAATCTATTTTCATAACTTTTTTCATTTTTACATTTTTATCTTTGTATTCATAAGGAATATTGGCCTCTATTACTTTTAATTTATACATAATCGATGAATAGGGCTCAGCAACATATAAATAAACAATATCATTTATCTTAACATCCGTACTTTGTTTCCATAACATTGTATTATTATCTTTTAATGCTTTCTCTATATCAAAATATTTTGGATTTGCAGGTATTATCCATTCATTTTTAGCATTATTTTTATTTTCAACTGTATATAAATAACTTTTATCAATCAAGTTCATTATATTTTCATCTGATATAGTATCATTTAAGACTACCGTAATCCAATTTTTTTATTCATATGATATGCAGGATAAAAGCCATCTTGTTTTAGTAAGTATTCTATTTCATTTGGCTCTAGTTTTATATCAATTATTTCGATTTCACCAGAAGAATTTTCAATTAATTTACTTTTGTCAATATTCATTATTATGCCATACCATTTTTTATTATCTTTATTTCTAAAAGTAGCATATCCAGGAAACTTTTCCCACTCAAATTTTGGACTATTCCCATACTTTTCCTTTATTGCTTTTGTTATTCTATTTGATTGTTCATATATAAAATCTACTCTAGTAAAACAGTTACTTCTAATATCTTTTAATAAATTTTCAAATTCATCTCTAACTTGCCCTACAAAAGAACCTGCATTACCTCCTATACGAAAATTAGTATATTCCTCTCCAAAAGATAAATCATAAACTTTACCTTTAACTATTCCAGCTTTATTTATTTCAATATCCACTTTAAAATTATCATTCATAATATTTTTTGAATATTTGTATAAAGACTTATCTTTTTTAAATCCGTATTCAGATATTTTTACAAAATCAATTTTGGTTTTTCTAAATAATTCTTCTTCAATAGTCATTTTATTTTATCCTCCAAATTACTTTTTTACTAAATATTATATCAAAAAAAGAAGTAAGAACAATAACTTACTTCTTTGAGTTTCGGTATTTTTTTACATGAATTGCGAAATCAATCAATATACATCAACAAAATGCAATAAAAACTAATTGTTTCGTATTAATATCATTTTTTTATTGCTATATCAATAATTCTACAAAATTTTACCGGAACTCAAACTTACTTCTTATCATGAAATTATATTTACAAAGATTCCCTTACACACTCATTATAAATTATCTTTTTAATTTATAAATTTTATTTCCATCTTTCACTTCTTTAGTTGAATCAAAATGTTTTATATTTTGTCTTTCTAATATTTCTAAATATAGCTTTAATTGTTTTTTAATACTTATATATTCATATTTTACTAGTTGACTATCATTGCTAATTTTTTCTTCTTTTTTCTTTTTCATTATTTCTATTTGTTCATCTATAGTTCTTTTTTGTAAAATATCTGTATCCAATGCTATTTTTTTTAAATAATATCTTATATCTTTTCTTGCTTCATTTTTAACTACTTTCATTATTCTCAATTGTTCTTCTATAGTTCTATTTTCTAAAATGTCTACATCACATACTACATTTACTAAATCAGTTCTTATATCTTTGCTTTCTTCATTTTTAACTACTTCCATTATTTTTAATTGTTCATCTATAGTTCTTTTTTGTAAAATAATTATATCCAATGCTATTTTTTTTAAATCCCTTCTTATATATTTATTTTTTTCATTTTTAACTACTTCCATTATTTTTAGTTGTTCATCTATAGTTCTTTTTTGTAAAATAGTTGTATCCAATGCTACATCTACTAAATCTTTTCTTATATTTTTACTTTTTTCATTTTTAACTACTTCCATTATTTTTAATTGTTCTTCTATAGTTCTTTTTTCTAAAATGCTTATATTCCATGCTACATCTACTAAATCTTTTCTTATATCTTTATTTTTTTCATCTTTAACTACTTTCATTATTTTTAATTGTTCTTCTGCAGTTCTTTTTTCTAAAATGTTTACATTACATGCCACATTTACTAAATCATTTCTTATATTTTTACTTTTTTCATTTTTAACTACTTCCATTATTTTTAATTGTTCTTCTATAGTTCTTTTTTCTAAAATAGTTGCATCACATGCTAATTCTACTAAATCTTTTCTTATATCTTCACTTTTTTTATTTTTAACTACTTCCATTATTTCTATTTGTTCTTCTATAGTTCTTTTTTCTAAAATGTCTACATTACATGCTACGTTTACTAAATTATTTCTTATATCTTCATTTTCTTCATTTTTAAATACTTCCATTATTTTCAATTGTGCTTCTATAGTTCTTTTTTCTAGAATGTCAGCATTATGTGCTACATTTACTAAATCATATCTTATATCATCATTTTTTTCATTTTTAACTATTTCCATTATTTTTAATTGTTCTTTTATAGTTCTTTTTTCTAAAACAGTTGCATCACATGCTAATTTTACTAAATCATATCTTATATATTCGTTTTTTTCATTTTTAACTATTTCCATTATTTTTAATTGTGCTTCCATAGTTCTATTTTCTAAAATAGTTGCATCGCATGCTAATTCTACTAAAGCATTTCTTATATCTTCATTTTTTTCATTTTTAACTACTTCCATTATTTTTAATTGTTCTTTCATAGTTCTTTTTTTAAAAATGACTACATAACTTGCTAATTTTACTAAATCATCTCTTATATCTTCATTTTTTTCATTAAGTATGTAATCTATAATTTCTTCATCTATATCTACTAAATTCATAATAATTTCGTAGTTTATATTGGTATTTAATAACTTTCTTAATTGTTCAGTTTTCATTATATCTTTCCTCCCTAATTAGCTTTTATTATATGGTATTTTTAGTATAATATCAATAAAATCATTTTGTTTATTGTGATTTATAATTCAAATTGTCCTATTGCAATTGAAGATAAAAAAATTATAATAAAAATATTACTTAATTGGATATGGCAACACTGAGGAGTGACCTGAGCACTTAAATAATGTTATACAAAAAAAGAAGTAAACTATAACTAGATAATTACTTCTTTTTTATTTTCTTTTTTGGCAACCAAAAAGTGATAAGCCTAAAGAGTACACATTAATAACAACTCTTATATTTTTTCCAAGGATGATTATATTTATATTTATAACTATTTTTAGAAGATATAACTTCTCCAGATTCTTCATCAACTGGTAAATAGTAATTATTAAAAAATTTTAATGAAGAAGCATTATTTATAGTTATTTTGGTTCTAATTGAAATAATAAAATCTAATTCTTTATCAGTATAAGTATTTTTTCTCATAATATTTTTATTTGGATTAATATCATAAGAAAATTTTTTATTCATTTTTGGAATAATACTTCGTTAAGATACTTATTTGCTTCTTCAATAGTTGTAATACCTTCATGTCTTAATTCAGCTTTTAATTTTCTTTTAAAATACCATTTTCTCTTTTACTTCACTTACTTCAAATATATTCTTTTAAACTGGGTAACATAATTGAAATAACCAGATAAGACTTTTTTAGTTGCTTTATCTACTGTCAAATGTAGTACTGTTTCTTCCTCACCAAACCATATGCATCCATTTGAACTTCTTGTCCAAAAGAATAATGTAAAGTTGACTTTCTAATATGTTTTTCAAACTATTCTTGCTTCCTTTGTTCATATAATTTTTCTTGATGTTCGGTTATTTTTCTCTCTCGAATTGCATTTTTCATATTTTCGTTATATAATTTAACTTTTTTATGTTGAGCGAATGGTGAAATAATCTCATTGGCTATAAATATATTTATCATTGTAGAGAAAGAGATACCATATTTATAGCCTTGCTCTTCATAAAAGTGAGTAAAACCATAATCAGAATAATTATTAACAATCTTATTTGAAATATCATCTGAGATTTTTTTTGCATGTTTATTATTTATGTTTTTATGAATAAAAGTATTTTCGCCATTTGTATAGTATTTATTTTAAAAAACACACCTTTTGATATGAACCCCGTTTCTTGGAAATAGAAACGAGGTTTTATATGAGTAAATTAAGTTATGAAGATAAAATAATTTTTATATGAATATTTTCTTCATTTTAAAATTTAATTCTTCAAAGTCTATTGCATTACCTCTATAAAAATAGAACTTTCATCATCTAATAATATTTTTTATTATTATCGTTCTTTTTCTATTGTGCTTATATATTTTACTTTAAATAACTTGTAATAATAAATTTTTTTATATTTTAATAATACTAAAATATTATTAATCCTACATTTAAAAATTTGCTACCTAATATGAATAAGCAATAAAACAAATAATAAATAAACTAAAAAATAACCATTTAATAAAATATATAAACTTAAAGCTGCTAATAATTAAATATATTATTAATCATTAATATCTTTCCTTTATAATATTTTTACTTGAGTAATATGTTATTAAAAAATATCCTCCATAGATAATAACAATAAATATGGCTGTTGTAATGATAGATGGTAATAATTGTTCATTACCAAATACTTCTAAAACCTTAACCGCAAACATTATTCCAAATATAGAATGAATTAAGGCAAGAATTAAAGGTAGAGCAAAGAAGATTGCAATTTGTCTAAATAATGCTTTATTAAGCATTTTCTCATCTGTACCAATCTTTCTTAACATTTTAAATCTTTCTTTGTTATCACTACTTTCAGATAATTCTTTTAAACCTAAAATCGCTGCACTACTAATTAAGAAAATTACTCCTAAATAAAGGCCGATAAATGTAACCATTGCAGATAATCCTGTTGTTGCTTCACGAATTGCAAGTTTAGTTGAACCACTTGGAAGTAAATATTCATTTGCCTTTGCATCTTTATCTATTTTGTTTATATTATTTTCTATTTCTATTATTTCTTCTTTATTTGTTGTTTTATAATTACCTATCAAATGATTTTGTACTAAATATTCTTCATCTACAATATTATCAGGTACTAATATAATTCCTGTATTAATATGTTGACTAGACATTTCTAAAAATCCATCTTGGCATGATTCATATTTAGGTTTTAAAGTATGTCCAAATAAATTAATAACCTCTCCGTTTTCAAGAGCAATATTTCTAACATTAACCATTGATTTAAAATCAGCAACAATAATATATTCATCATTATTTAAAGAATATTCTTTAATGCCATAAAATTTTGCTACTTTATTATAATCACTAATTTTCATAATAGATTCCATTGTATCATAAGCCAAAAACGGAAATTGTGTTCTGATGACATCTAATTTTGATCCTAAAGTATGATTCATAGTTAAATTCTCTGTTGCATAAGTATTAACTTCTATATAATCTTTAAAATAAGAAATAATATCAAAATTAAATAGTTCAAACATTTCTTTAGCTGTATAGTGAGAGTTTTTTATTTGTGAATCATTATATCCATAATTCCTATATTTGTCATAATATTTATCCATATTCATTTTAACTGTAAACATAGCATCTACTGGAGCAAGTTCTGTAATATTAGCATTCATAGAGTTTTTCATAGTAAGACAAGCAGATAATAAACAAATTGTTATAAATAACATTAAACAAATAATCGTTGCTCCAAATACTGTTGTGTTAATTTTACTTGAAAATTGTCTTAATGTAAAACTATTTAAACCTTTATAGTAGTATTTTTTTAAACTTTGAACAATTCTTAAAATTAATCCTGATAAAGACCAGAAAATAAAGAATGTACTTACTGCACCCATTATAATTGGTTTTAATGCATCAGTAACTTCCTGTAAAGTTAAAAATTCAACTGTTACCATGTGATATGCTTTTCCAAGTACAATACAAGAAATGATGAAAATAATAGTACATAAATAAGGATTTTTTAGTTTAATTTTTTCACTTGTCTTTGCACCATTTAATAAATCAATTAATTTACATTTACTTACACAATAAGTATTAAATATCATAACAAGTAAATACATGATACTAAAATAAATAATAGTTTTAATACAAGCAGATGATGAGAATACAAATGCAAACTTTGTAAGATTTGCTTCAAACATATTGGCAACAACTAAACTCATAACTTGTGATAGTAACACCCCAAGTACTAATCCCACTAAAAGTGAAATAATACCAATAAATAATGTTTCAAAAAATAATATTAAAGATATTTTTCTTTTACTCATACCTAAAGTTAAATAAATTCCAAACTCTTTATTTCTTCGTTTAATTAAAAATCTTGAAGCATATATAATAAGAAATCCTAATATAAATGATACAAATACACTAACACCAGATAACAAAGTCATCATTAGATCAATTAATTCTGCTGTTGATGATGACACATCCATCATAACAGTTTGACTATCTAAGGCATTAAAAACATAGAATATTGCTACACCAAGAATAAGTGTAAAAAAGTAGATGGCATAGTCTTTAATACTCTTCTTGATGTTTTTAAGAGATAACTTACAAAGCATCATTTAAGTCTCCACCTAGTAAAGTTACAACGTCAATAATCTTATCAAAAAATTCTTTTCGAGAACACTCACCTTTACGAATCTCTTTAAAAATTTTACCATCTTTGATAAAAATTACTCTTCGAGCATAACTAGCTGTGAAAGCATCATGTGTAACCATAAGAATAGTTGCACCAAGTTCATCTAAATAGTTAAGTTTTTCTAATAACATTTTAGATGATTTAGAATCCAATGCTCCTGTTGGTTCATCAGCCAAAACTAGTTTAGGATCTGTAACAATAGCTCTTGCACTTGCTACTCTTTGTTTTTGGCCTCCACTCATTTGATATGGATACTTATTTAAAACATCTTTTATATCTAATTCTTCAGCAACTTTCTTTATCTTTTGATCTATTGAAGATGGACTAACACTCTGAATAGATAAAGCAAGAGCAATATTTTCATAAGCTGTTAAAGTATCAAGTAAATTAAAGTCTTGAAAGATAAAGCCCAACTCTTCCCTTCTAAATTTATTAAGTTCATTCCCTTTTAATTTAGTAATATCAAGTCCTCCAACAAAGATATGTCCCGATGTAACTTTATCAATCGTTGATATACAATTTAAAAGAGTTGTTTTACCTGAACCCGATGCTCCCATAATAGCAACAAATTCGCCTTTTTCAACTTCAAATGATATATTATCAATCGCTTTTGTTAATGATGAACGACTACCATAGTATTTTTCGATTTTATCAACTTTTAAAATATTTTCCATATATTTTCTCCTTTCTAAAGAAATAATAATTCAAAAAAACTATTTTGTCGCATCTTTAATGTTACAAAATCATTACAATTTTGTAACATTACTTTAAAACATCATAATATTTGTTTTTTGCAAATGTTATATAAACTCTTGTATATTCATTATAAATAGATTCTATATCTATCTTATGTCCTAATTTTTTACACATATTTTTAGCAATAAACAAACCCATTCCTGTAGACTTACTAATATTTCTTCCATTTTCTCCTGTAAATGATTTATCAAAGACTTGTTTTAAATCCGACTCTCTAATTCCTATACCATTATCTTCAATAATTAGTATTGTTTTTTCTTTTTCATCTTTAACCAATATTTTTATATAAGAATTTTCAATATTTTTTTTATATTTAATGCTATTATTAATTATTTGACCTAAAATAAATTCCAACCATTTAGAATCGGTTAATACTTTGATGTCAACATTTTCTACAATATAATCTATCTTATTTTCTAGTAAATCATCCATATTTTTAAGACCAACATTTTTAATAACTTTTGATAAATCTACATCTTTTATTAAATAATCTTTTTCTGCGTTTTCTGATCTGGCATAATAAAGAACTTGATCAACATAATTTTCTAATCTTTTTAATTGTAATTTTGTTTTTTTATCAAATTGTTCTTTATGATTATTACTCATTAGAACTAATGTAGAAAGAGGAATTTTAACTTCATGAATCCACATTTCAATATATTCTTTAAAATCTTTAAAAGACTCTTCTATTAATCTTACATTTTCATTCATAGATTTATTAATATCGTATAATGCTTGATAAAGTAACTCTCCTTCATAAAATTCCGGTTTATTTAAAGTCTCTAATACTAAATAGCCTTTATCAAGATGTTGTATATTAGATAATAAATCTGTATAAAATCTTTTTTTTCTATAATAAGGTATTAATAAAATAAATAAAAAACAACTTAAATATATAAATGATGAAGCTATTATTACTGATTTATTTATTTTAAATGCAAAGAATATAAGTAAATTAATTATATAACAAATTAAAAAGATAAAAATCTTATACATGCTATCTTTAAGGTATTTATCTATTTTCATGATAAAATGTACCCAATTCCTTTTCTTGTTTCTATTACATTAGGATAACCAACTGCTTTTAATTTATTTCGAAGTCTGCTAATATTGACTGTTAAAGCATTTTCATTAACATATTCAGCATTATCCCATAAAGTAGTCATTAGTTCATCTCTAGTTACAATTTTATTTTGATGGGTTAATAAGTATGAAAAAACAAGTATTTCATTTTTTGTTAATTCTATTTCAAGTTTATCTTTTTTTATTGTTCCTTTTTGCACGTCAAATTTTAAATCTTTATAAATTAATTCATTTGAGATATTGTTATAATTTGATTTTACCCTTTTTAAGATAGCTCCAATTCTTAAGAGAAGAATATTTGGATTATAAGGTTTAGTTATATAATCATCTGCACCATAAGAAATAGATAATGCCTCATCAATTTCAGAATTAATACTTGTCACCATAATAACAGGAATATTAGATTCTTTTCTTAAGTCTTGTAATAATACTTCGCCATTAATATGTGGTATATTTATATCAAGAAGTATTAAATCTGGAGATACTTTTAATATTTCATTTAAAGGATTTTTAAAGTTTTGTAAAATAATTGTCTCATAATTATTATTCTCTAAAAGTTTTGATAGTTCATCACATATTGGTCTCTCATCTTCAATAATCATAATTTTATTCATATAATCACCACATTTATTATTGTACCAAATTTCTGACGAAAAGTCTCTAGTTATAAATAAAATTCTTGCAAAATAAAAAGTGTTAGATTATT
>CANQWY010000018.1 GCA_947627675.1 uncultured Bacilli bacterium | reverse complement strand
TCGCCATAAATTAGGTACAATAATTTTATAGCACATCTTTTCGTATACTCAAGATGTGCCATAAAATGCTTTACATTTTATCATGGAAAGATTTCTTATTTACACAATTTTATTTACAGACTCTTCAACATTTTATTAACTTTACATAAATTATTCAATTACCATTTTTTTCTATATTACATTGTTTTAATTTTTATTACCTAGGCTTAACTTTATTAAAAGATAATAATTCAATAGAGCTATTATTAACTAAATCATCAGCAATCATATTAAGAGCATTATTTATTTCATTTTGCTGTCTATAATCATCGATTGGTAAAATACATTTATCTATCAAATTATCCTCTTTTTGTCCAATATACCAATCCTCTCCTATATAAACCTTATTGTATTTAATACTCTGTATTTGCTCAAATTCATTTTTTAACTTCTCCTTTTGTTTTATATCATCAACCATAGAGATTTGCAATGCTTTTATTCTTTTTACATCATCCATATAATTATAATTTTTTATAATAGGATTTTTTCTTTTTTTATCATACAATACTTTAACCTCATCCCTTGCTTTTAACTTTATATCAGAGACATCAGTTATTTTTTCTTTACTACCTATTAAGTAAGCATAAGGGGCTATATCACTATGGGGAATATTAGTTAAAAGATCAGCACTTCTATATTTAAAAAAATCAGTAAGTTCCAGATAAGAATCCGTTATAAAAACGTATTCCAAATTATCATTATAAATTTTTGATACTTCTAGAATATTATTTGCAATATTACTTAAAAAATCTTTAGTATAAAATTCATCCATTAAATATCTATTTCCATAAAATGGTGCTAATATAATAAAGTTTCCTCTTCTAAATATTAAACTTCTAGCACAAAATTTATTATTTTTATCAGTAATCATAATGACATCAGCGCTTTTTTTAGTTAATGCCTCATAATAAGCGCTCTCTCCTATTCCCTTGGGTCCAATACAACTATCATAACAATTTTTTCCTATTAATAATCTATTTAAATCATAATTATTACCACTTTCTATAATATAGTCATCAAACTCAAATGAAAATGGAGGAATAGTACTTTTAGATAAAGATAACATTCTTTTATAAGTATCAATATAATCATCTGGATTTGTACTAGTATTATTACCTCTAAATATTTTTTTTATTACATCTTTACCAAGGATAGATATAGAATAAATATTTACATTATTATAATAGTATGCCAATTCTAACATATCATTAAAATTATTCAATATATCTGTAAAAGTTGAATTTTCTGAGATTTTTTTATTTTTAATTAAAATCTCTTTATATTTACTATAATTTAAAATAATAGATTTTAATATCATTCCATTAAACTCATTGGGGAACATATTAATAAAAGGCAATAGATTAAATAAATCCTTAAAATAATCAAAATTATTCAATATAAATATTTTCTCGTTAATATTATTAAATAAATTTATAAATTCATGCAAAGAAGCATTACAAGAAGCAGCATCTAGTATTTTTAAATGATTATAATTAAATTCTACTTGAGAATAATCTATATTATCTATAGTTAATTCTATATCTATATTATCTAAATATGGAAGTAATATCTTATCATATTTTGCCAATATTTTTTTTGCATTATCTTTATTTATGTCCGGATATATTGTAAGAATAGTTTCTATATTCAAATTTCCATTCAGAAAAAGATTATCAAATATTTGAAATTGTTCTATTGTAATCTTTTCTTTCTTAAATTGTTTCATTGTATTAAGATATGAATGTAATTGTTTCATTTTTTCTTCTAATTCTTCTTTAGAAATTCCTAAAGTTATATAATCATTATTTTTTATAAGGTCTTTGGCTCTTTTCAGACTTAAATTTCTTTTTAATGATTCTCTTTTTTTATCAGTAAGTGGTAATTTTAATTTTAATTCTTTTATTATTTTTCTCTTTTCTATAGATACATAGTTATTTAGTTTATCATTTAATAATTTATTATATATAGGAGTAGTTATCTCTTCTGGCAAAGTATAATTATTTTCTTTATATATTTTAAATAAATATATTGCAATATCTTTATATCCATCATTATCTACACCTAGTTCTATCTTTAAATTATTTTTTATTAATTCAAATACAACATTAAGTCTATTATCATTAGCATATTTTTCATTATTAAAAAAACCTAAAAATATATTATTTATCTGATAATTAGAATAAATTGATTCATATTTATCATATGTGTTATATCTAAAAAATAAGATTGCATCAATTAACTTATCTAAAATGTTAAAATATTTTTCTTGAGTATTATAATCTTCATTATAAATATATAATTTTATTTTTTCTAATAACTCAGTATATATTTTTGAATTATCCATAAAATCACCTCTAAATAAATCGACTATGTTTATAAAACTTTATTAAAAGATAACAATTCAATAGAACTATTATTAGATAACTCATCAACAATCATATTAAGGGCACTATCTATTTCTTTCTGTTGTCTATAATCATTTGTTGGTAAAATACATTTATCTATCGAGTTATCCTCTTTTTGCCCAATATACCAGTCTCCTCCTATATAAACTTTACTATATTTAACATCTGCTATTTTTGTAAACTCTTTTTTTAATTTTTCTATTTCTTCCGTACTATTAGAAAAATATATTTGTAATGCTTTTATTCTTTTTACATCATCTATATAATTAGAACTTTTTATAATAGGTTTTTTCCTTTTTTTATCATATGATACTTTTACTTCTTCTCTTTCTTTTATTTTTATATCAGAAATATCTCTTACTTTTTCTTTACTACCAATTAAATAACAAGAATCACTAACATCGCTATGAGGAATATGATTTATTAAATGACCATTTTTATACAATATAAAAGGTAGAGAAATCATTGGATTTTCTGATATAAAAACATAATCTAGATTATCTCCATAATATTTAGCTGTTTCAATAATCTTATTGCCTATAAATTCCAAAATATCTTTCCTATATAATATATTATTAATACCTTGGTATTCTCCATAAAATGGTGCTAATACAACAAAATTCCCTCTTCTAAACATTAAACTTCTGGCATAAAAATCATTATCACTTTTATCAGTAATTATAAGGACATCAGCACTTTTTTTAGTTAATACCTCATAATAAGCCTCAGATCCAGATCCATTTGGTGCTATACAACTTGGAATGACTCTTTTGCCTATAAGTAGTCTTTCAGTATCATAATTATTACCACTTTCCATTATAAAATTATTAAATTTAAGTGAAAGTGGTGGAATATAGCTCTTAGATAAAGATAACATTTTTTGGTATACATCAGTATAATCATTTGAATCTGAACTTGAATATGGATTATTAAATATCAATTCTAAAAATTTTTCACCAAAAACTGCAAGAGCATAAATATCAGCATTAGAAAATGCTTGAGCTATAGCTATAACATCTTTTAAATTTACTAACAAAGTATTAAAATCATTTTTGTTTACATATTTTCCTCTTTTATGCATTGTCTCTATTATTGTGTCATAATTTAAAATTATTGATTTAAAAATATTTACATTAAACTCTTCAGGAAACAAGTTAATAAACTGTAAAAGTTCAAAAATCTCATTATATTTATATGTATCAAAATATTTTAATATATATACTAGTTCTTTACTACTACATTTGTTGCAAAATAATGAAACATTATTGCTATATACATATTTATCTAGTATTTTTAAATGATTATAATTAAATTCTACTTGAGAATAATCTATATTATCTATAGTTAATTCTATATCTATATTATCTAAATATGGAAGTAATATCTTATCATATTTTGCCAATATTTTTTTTGCATTATCTTTATTTATGTCCGGATATATTGTAAGAATAGTTTCTATATTCAAATTTCCATTCAGAAAAAGATTATCAAATATTTGAAATTGTTCTATTGTAATCTTTTCTTTCTTAAATTGTTTCATTGTATTAAGATATGAATGTAATTGTTTCATTTTTTCATATAATTCTTCTTTAGAAATTCCTAAAGTTATATAATCATTATTTTTTATAAGGTCTTTGGCTCTTTTTAGACTTAAATTTGTTTTTAATGACTCTCTTTTTTTATCAGTAAGAGCTAAAAAAGGTTTTATTTCATCTCTAATTATTAATTTTTTTTTTGATGAAATATAATGATTTTCTTTCAAATTTAATAATTTATTATATATAGAAGTTGTTAAATCTTTCGGTAAGGTATTGCCATTTTCTTTATATATTTTATAAAGATAACTAAAAGTATTTTCAAAATATTCCATATCCATTTTTATGTTAATATAATGCCATAGTTTTGTGGCACTTTTCTTTATCATTGACTCTTTGTTATCTTTACTTAAATCTATTAATTTACAGTTACCAAGGACAAAATCATTTATTGTATCTAATGAATAAAACCCAAAGTATTTACTATATCTATCATATCTTAAATGAGAAACAGCATCAATTAGTTTATTTAGTATACTAAAATATTTTTCTTGAGCATTATAATCATCTTCATGCAAATTAGAATCAAGCCTAGATAATAAAACTCCTTCTAGTTCTAATTTATTAGTACTATCCATATAATCACTCCTAAGAATTATTCTCTTATTAAGATAATTATACCTAAAAAAAGGAAAAAAATAAAGAAACTTTTACTAAATATAATTAGCTATAAAGATTTATTTGACCGATAATAATATTTATGATAATTTAATTATGGAAAGGATGAGATATGAAAAAGAAATTTTTTTTATTAGTAATTTTTATACTAGTTATAATAGGTTGTTCAAATACTAACAAAAAGGAGAAAAATATGTTAAGCGGAAAACACAATATTGAAATAAACGTCAAAGATTATGGAACTATAAAAGTAGAATTAGATGCAGATAAGGCACCAATTACTGTTACAAATTTTGTAAAACTTGTAAAAGAAGGTTTTTACGATGGATTGACTTTTCATAGAATAATAGATGGTTTTATGATCCAAGGAGGAGATCCTAATAAAAATGGTACAGGTGGCTCAGATACTGAAATAAAAGGAGAATTTTCACTTAATGGTATTGAAAATAATATATCTCATAAAAGAGGTGTTATTTCAATGGCGAGAAGTAATGATTATAATAGCGCTAGCAGTCAGTTTTTTATAGTACAATCAGATAGTACTTATTTAGATGGTAGTTATGCAGCATTTGGCAAAGTTACTAGTGGTATGGATATAGTTGATAAAATATGTAAAGATAAAACACCTCTTGATGATTCTGGGATTGTTGCCGAAAATGAACAGCCTATAATTGAAAATATAAAATATATAGAAAAAAACTAACTAAAGATTATTCTTTGGTTAGTTTTTCTATATAACATAAAAGGCTACACTAATATAATGTAAAATAGTATTGACTAAATTTTTAAAAAACAAACATTCCCATAAAAAACTAACCCTCATATGTTTTTTGCGTATTTGATTCTTATTGATAAAAATTTCAATTTTCTCTCCTGTTCTTAAAAAAAGAAAAAGGCTACAATAGCCTATAATATTTTACTTTTAAAGTATACAACTCGCACCTACTAAAATAGCCCCTACTATTATTCCATAAATAGTAATTTTTTTATTTTTACATTTACTAATTTTTATAATAATTTCTGTTAGAAGTAAAAATATAATCATTCCCAAAATGAAAGAATTTAAACATCCAATAATTATATTATTAATATTTTTATTTAGAAATAACATAGTAATACTACCTATAATAGGAGTAATTATATAAATAGGTAGAAACTTTTTAATTTTATACATATCAGATTTCTGATTAACTAAAAAATACATAACAAATCCAATTATAAAATTAATTACAATCATACTTATAGTTAAAGAGATAGCATTATTAATATTTTTAATTGCAGTACCATATAGCTGAAAACCCATTACTATATTATAAATACTAAATATAATTAAAAGAAAAATACCAATATATTGATAATTAAATATCATTTCTTTTTTAGATAATTTATTATCATATGGATAAAAATAATTACTTAATAGCTTTAAGAATAAATATCCAAAAACTAACAATATAAATACTAAAAATAAATGAATAAATCCAAGATAACTATAAATATTTGGAATTAAATATAATAAAATGATTAATGTAAGAGATGAAAATAACAAACCAAAAATGAAATCATTAAGCAACTTTTTATGCTTATTATCAATAAAATAATTACATAAAATTCCTATTAATGAAAATATTCCTATAACCCCTGCTAAAACAATACCACACATAGCCTTACTCATATAAATACTCCCTTATTTTATAAAAATAGTTATAATTACGATAATTGCTAATAAAATTCTATATACCATAAATGCTTTAAAATCATGATTATCAAGGTATTTTAGTAAAAATTTGATGCATATAAGTCCTGTTATAAATGCAGATAATATACCTATTAAGAAAATGCCTAAATTACTAAATATTAGAGTCCAAGTAGTTTTACTAAGAAGTTTTATAAACACTGCACCACAAACTACAGGAGCCGATAAGTAAAAAGAAAACTTAGCAGCATCATCTCTTTTTATTCCTAAAATTCTTGCTGAAGCAATAGTTGTCCCACTCCTAGAAAAACCAGGAATAAGAGCAAAAACTTGACTGCAACCTACAATTAATGCATCTTTTAATGTAATATCATAAACCCCTTTCTTACTTTTGCTTAATTTGTCAGCAAGATATATTATAATACCCATACCAATTAGAGCAGTTGCAATCAAGAGATAGTTTTTACGAACGACTTCTTCAATAGTATCTTCAAACAAAACTCCAACAATTCCTGCTGGAACTGTTGCACAAACCAAGTACCAAAAAAGTTTACCATCCTTATTTTTAACTCCCTTAGTTAAGCCATTTATAATCATATTAAAGAATTCTTTGAAAAAGAATACTAAAATAGCAAGAAGTGTTCCCAAATGTAAACTAACATCAAATGTGAGTTCCATATTAGAGCTCATAAATTTACCAATTCCAAAAATATCTCTAAAAATTATTAAATGTGCGCTTGAGGAAATTGGCAAGAACTCGGCAATCCCCTGAATAATACCTAAAATCACTATAGAAATTGTATGCATTACTATTCATCTCCTAACTTATATCCAATAATACTACCTACTATAAACAGTATAACTCCAATTAGTAATTGTACTAAATTAGATTGATTGTTAAAAAGGCCCATAAATAATACAATAATTGATGAGATTATAAAACCAAGTATTGCATAATATGTTATAATTTCATATTTTTTTAACAAGTACTCTATTAATTTGGCAACTAAAATAATACCAATAACCACACCGATACCAAAAGGTAATAAAATACTAATATTATGAGCTAATAAAGACATATTTGTCATACTACTAATTGTATCTAAAATAGGTTCATAAAAACCTATTAACATTAAGACGAAACTACCACTAATTCCTGGAACAACCATTGTAGCAGCAGCGATAATCCCCACAATAAAAAGTATTAAAAACATTCCAAAATTTAAAGTATTTAAATTTACAGCACTTAAGCCATTTTTAGCAAACGTTAAAAATATAACTAGTAAGAAAGTCAACATAAAAGATCCTACGTAAGTAATTTTTCTTTTCTCATAAATTACTTTTTTAGCTATGAGCGGTATCCCCCCAACTATTAATCCCATAAAAAATAATGTCGTTGGAAGCGGATAATTTTCTAATGTATAATTCAATAATTTACTCATAGTAAGTATAGATAAAATTGCTCCTATTCCAATGGGAATAATAAAATTTATATTTTTCTTTATATTGCCAAAAAAATGACTAATAGTATTAATTAATTCTTCATATATACCAAGAGTAATAGCAAGAGTCCCGCCACTTACCCCTGGTATAATATTAGCAATACCTAAAATGAACCCCTTGATAATTAAAATTATTTTATCTTTCATTATATCTCCTCTATATAGTTTATAACTATAAATAATTATTAATAACTAAAAGAAAGTATATTTAACATATTACTTTAATTATCTAATGCATCCATAATAATTGGTACAACATTTTTCTTACGAGAAACACACTTTTCTATAAAGTCCCCTTCTTTCATTTCTTTTTCATATGCAACATCAATTATATTTTGAGCTTTTCTATTATATAAAATATAGCTTCCATTTTTTATAATATCTGTAACATAAAGAGCTACTAATGCACAATTATTTGCTTCACTAACTTCATCTAACACTTTAATATATTCATCCATTTTAACTTTTATATCATCAAAGTTCATTGTAAAAAATTGGCCTATAGCAAAATTTTTATCATTTACTGTATATAATTTATAATCATTATATAAAACATCTTCTATTGTCATTCCATCAAGGGATGTACCAGCTTTTAACAAATCTAAACCATATTTTTCATAATCAATATTCAAATCTTTTGCTAATTCCAAAACCACTTTTCTATCAGTTTCGGTTGTAGTAGGACTCTTTAGTATTAGTGTATCAGACAATATTCCTGAAATTAGCATACCAGCAATTTCTCTAGGTATTTCTACATTTTTTTCTTTAAATAAAGTATAAACGATTGTGCAAGTAGAGCCAACAGCCATATTTCTAAAATTAATCGGTTGATTTGTTGTAATACTTCCTAAATTATGATGATCCACAATTTCTAATATTTCTGCTTCTTCTATTCCATCAGCACTTTGAAGCTTTTCATTATGATCTACTAAAATTACCTTTTTTGGATGCTTACTATTTAAATCTGTAATTCTAAGAAGTCCTAAGCACTTATCATTCTTATCAACTACAGGATAATTAGTATGTCTAAGTTTCTCATTAATTTCTAAAAAGTCATCAACATAGTCACAATGATCAAAATTAGTTGTTTTATAGCTTCTTACCATAGTTTTTATATAATTACTAAGTGAGACTAATTTAGCAACATGAAAACTATCATATGGACTTACTATAACATTAACTTTATTTTTTTTAGCTAATAGAAGATTCTCCTCACTCATTTGTAAATCACCTGATAATATAATTAATTTTACTTTAGAGTTAATTGCATATTCTATTATGCTACTTCTATCTCCAGATATCAAAATACGATTATTATCTAAATTTACTTTATCTAAAAATGTTTGAGTTTTATAGCTAGCGACTAATAAATCACCATTAATTTCTTCATCAAATCTACAGATTTCTTTAGCATTTAATACTTTTAATAAATTATCATATGAAGTAAATAATGTATTATGCTTATCATTAATAAAAGTATATGTTAAATCTTTCATTGTAATTAATCCAGCAAAATCATTGTCTTTTTTTACAATTGGAATACCGGTAAGACCTTCCTTTAACATATATTGATATCCTGAATATATTGATTCATTTTCATTTAAAATAAAATCTTTATGATACTCTACATCTTTTAATTGAAGCTTAACATCATTTAAATAAGCTGGCTCTTCAACATTAAAATATTCAAGAGCATATCTTGTTTCCTTATTAATTTCTCCAAGTCTTCTAGGTTCTGTATCAAAACCCAATTTATTTTTTAAATAAGAAAGCGCAATACAACTAGTAATAGAGTCAGTATCTGGTTTCTTATGTCCAAATATATAAATTTTTTCCATAACATCTCCTCTTTCTCTTTAAAAAATTATATCATAAAATCTATATACTTTAAAGCAATTTAAAAGATTTAAATTTTTTATTTGATAATAAAACTAAAATTATAATCTATATTAAATTATATTTTCTTAATTTTTTTTGATAAGAATCAACAATGTCTTTACTATTAATTCCTAAATTATCAAGATCTCGCTTATTAAATAAAAAATATTTCTGCTTAGTGTAATATTCTATTTTATCTTCATTTTCACTAAAGTATGTTCCTAATAAAAAACCATATGAGTAAGTTATAGTGTCAAAAATATTAAAATCAGCATTTGAATCATAATTAAAAAAATTTTGAATATATCTCCTATTTTTTAAATAATAACTATTTAAGCTTGCAAGTTTTTCTATTAGTATACAACCAGTAAAACAATCTAATAAATTAACTTTAAAAGAATTAATAATATCATTTTTATATAGGTTATTATTAATAAGATAATCATATAATCTATTTTCTTTATACATAGGGAACACTTCTGAAAAAGTAGATTTATTTATATAATCGTATATTTTGTTATTATATCTATAGATATCTTTAATATGCCCAATTTCATGCACCATTGCAATCATATCAAAAATACTATTATCTTTAAAGATAACCATGAAAGGAAGTCTATTAATAATATCATATGTCGTATAAGAACAGCGAATTTCATCACTTTCAAATATTCTATTATCATTAACTAATTCTTGATAAATATTTAATGCTTCTTTATCATTATTTTCAAAATAGTTAAAAAGAAGAGAATTTAATTTTTTATTATCTATAAAAGATGTTAATTCATCAACTTCACAACTAGCTAAATTTTCAAGATTATCTATACTAAAAATTTCTTTTAATGAATATCCCAAACCATCAATAATATTAGACATGAAATTTTTATGAAATTCTTTATTATAAATAAAATTATTAAAAAAACATTTTGGATATTTAATATCTCTATAATAAACTTTCATAATTAAAAAAGGATGACAAGACTTTATTTTATTATAATAAACTAGCTCTTCATTTAGCAAATCACTATATAAAGAAGTTAAATTTCTTAAGGAATATATTAAATCAAAAGAATGTTCTTTTTTATAATATGAAAAGTTTTTGCACAAAAATTCTATTTGACTTTTTAATTTATTTACATCATTTTTCATAAAATACCTATTTAGTATATTTTTTATATTGTATTTTAGGAATACCAGCTAAACCATAATTTGTAAGACGAAGCTCATCTTGAAGTTTTTCTAGAATATCCTTATTAAATAAAAAGTTATCTCTATAACATAAAAAGTCAATAAATTCATCCTGTTTTTCATTATCTAAATATAAATATATATCACTCATAAAGTGTCCATAAATATATTCAAGTTTTTTAATTAAAAAAGTATTATTTAAAATTCCTTCACTATTAACTCTAAATAATAGTCTTATACTTTCAATATCTTTAAGTAAATTTCTATATAGTTTTAAATAATATTTATTAATATCTTCTTTTAAATCTAAATCTTCCCGTTCTTTTAGGTAATTTAAAAATTTTTTTTGCATAACAAAAGGTCTTATATTTTTTAAATTATTATAAAAAAGATATTCATTTATATTATTAAGACCGTTATATGCTAGTTTTCTTTCACTTTTTAAATTGCTTATTTCATATATAATATTAGACATAGTTTCAACATCATTATTGTTTTTTATAAATATATATCCTCTATTATCAACTTCACAATAAATACTTCTTCTAGTATATTCATTTTTTAAAGAAACATCATAAAAATTCTTCTCAGCTATAGCACATGTAAAGTAAATTGAATCATCATAGTCCATACTATTATAATAATTACATATTATATCATACATTTTAGAGTCATTAATACTACTTGGATTTTTAAAATCAAAAGTTTCATCTTTAATTTCTGAATTCAAATGATTTTTTATATCCATACATAAGTCATATATTAAAACATATTGCTTTTTAAAATTATTTAAATTTCTAATTAAATATCTCCTTTTTTTTAAATTAGCTAAATAAAAAGAAGGATTTTTTATATTTGCTTCATTTTGATACATAGTAGCATATGATAACATACTAACAATTTCATTTAAATATAATGTTTTATTAACTGATTTACTATGTGCTAAAATATCTAGGTAAGTATCTATAGAATTTTTTATATCTAAAATTTCCCCATTAAAAATATCCATTATGTATAACACCTCACTTTTATATCGAATCTTTCAAATTTTTAACTCCCTCTTTTAAATCTCTTATAAAAAACTTATATGTCGTTCTAATTAATAAATATATAGGTAAAGCCGCTATAATTCCAACCATACCTGCAAGTGTCCCACCTACACTAACTGCCATAATAGTAATTAGCGGATTAACATTATTTGTTTTACCATATACTTTAGGTGATATTAAATAACCATCAAGTTGAGGGAAAACTAAACATATTAATAAAGTTCCTAAAAATGTATACTTCGTAGTAACACTTGCTAAAATTAAAGCTATTATATTAGTAATTAGACCTCCAAAATAAGGAATAACCGTCGTAATACAAGCGAGTATTCCAAGTATCAACCAGTTTGGATGATTAACTATTCTAAAGAGAACAGAATATTCAAAAAATTGGATAACCATAAATATTGCAAGTCCTTTAATATAATTACCTATTTCCATATCAACACATTTTACATAGTTAAAGCTTCTTTTACTAATATCACTAAAAAAATTTTTAACAGCCAATCTTATATCATCCATATAAGAAAAAAAATAAATCATAGATACAAATCCTACAATTATATTACCAACTACACCAACAGATTTGGAAATAAAACTATAAGCTCCATCTGTAATTATCTTATCTATATTTTTTATAATAGTATCTAAATATTTTGAAACATTTCCTTCAATATTGCCAAGATTAAGATCAAATTTACTACTTATTATATCAGATGCTTTATCTAAATTTTTAGAAAGAGAAATTAACTGATCATAAACTAATGGCAAAATAGTAATAGCGATAAAAAAGATAAATAAAATAATAATTAAAACTACAGTCAAAACGCTAAGCCATTTAGGAAGCTTTTTCTTTGTCAAAAAATTAACAACCGGTGATAGTGCATATGCAATTGTAAACGCAACTATAAATGGAAAAATAATTTGAACTATCTTTCCTATTATATTATACCAAGTTCCTATATTAGTAACAGTAATATATAGAAAAAGCATCAAGGCCGTTAAATTAATAATTTTATAGTTTAATTTGTCTTTTTTCATAAAATATCACTACCTTTCTAAAATTATAGTAGTAGGACCACAATTCTTTATATTAACCTGCATATCACTGCCAAATTTCCCCGTCTCTACATGGACATATTCAGCTAATTTTTTATTAAAAATTTCGTATAATTCTTTACTTAACTCACTTTTTAAAGCTTTAGTGTAACTAGGTCGGTTACCTTTTTTGGTATCAGCATATAAAGTAAACTGAGAAATAGATAAAATATTGCCTCCATAATCTAAAAGTGATTTGTTCATAACATTATTATCATCTGGAAAAATTCTTAAATTAACTATTTTTTTTACAAGATAATCTATATTTTCTATATTATCACCATCACAAAAACCAACAAATAGGACTAAGCCCTTATCTATCTTACCATATATTTTATTATCTACTAACACAGATGCCTCTAAACTTCTTTGAATCAAAACCCTCATTATTTATCTAATCAACCTTTCTATGCCAGTAATATAAGTCTCTTTATTAAGCTCAAAAAATAATTTATCTAATTGTTTAATACTTGTAACATAGCAACTAACATCATAAAATACACTATCAGCTTGATAGATATTATTAATACCATCAATCATAACCCCTAGCATACTAGCTTTTTGAACAATATCTGCAATATGATTATCACGTGAATTAGAACGAATTAAAAACAAGGACAAATATTTTGTATTATTAGAATTACTATTCCAATTAACTTCAACAGTTCTACTATCTAACATAGCTAAATTATGGCAATTAGCTCTATGTATATTTATTCCATTTCCTTTAGTAATATACCCAATTATATCATCACCATATACCGGATTACAACAATTAGCAATATTTACCTTCACTTTATCAATACCAGAAACTATAATATTGCTATTATTATCAGGAGTATTTTCTTTTACAAGTGCCACTTTTTTTAGATTTTGAGTTTCCTCTTTTGGTTTATCAATAATATTAATAATAGAATTAGGTGTATTTTTGCCATTACCAACATTAAAATATACATCATCTAAGTTATCAACTTTACTTTCTTTAAATACCTTTTTGCAATTTTCATCACTAAAAAAATTATTAATTGAAAGTTTTCTTTTTCTTAACTCTTTTTCAAGAATCTCTTTTCCTCTTTCAATATATATTTCTCTTTCATTTCTAGTAAAATAACTTCTAATTTTATTTCTAACAGCAGTAGATTTTACTATATTTATCCATTCTTGTGAAGGAGAAGATGATTTATTAGTGATTATTTTCACTATATCGTTATCTTTTAATTCATAATCAAGTGGGACAATAGAGTTATTAACAAGTGCCCCTACTGTTGTTTCACCAACTCTAGTATGAACTTTATAGGCAAAATCAATAGGTGTTGCACCATTAGGGAGCTCTATTACATCGCCTTTTGGAGTAAAACAATATATATTATTATTTAAAACTTCATTTTTAACACTATTTACAAAATCTTCACTACTCATCTTGTCCTTTGACAAATCAATAATTGATCTGAAAAATTGTAGTTTTTGTTCAGTAGTTGATTGAAGTGATGCAGTTGCATCTTTATGTTCTTTATATGCCCAATGTGATGCTACCCCATTTTCTGCAACAGCATCCATTTCATGAGTTCTAATTTGAATTTCAAATAAATAGCCGTCTATCCCAAAAACAGTTGTGTGTAAAGACTGATACATATTTGGTTTTGGCATTGCAATATAATCTTTAAATCTTTTAGGCATAGGCTTATATTTAGCATGAATTAAGCCAAGAACTAAATAGCATTCTTGCTTAGTATTTACAATTATTCTCATAGCAAGCAAATCATATAATTCATTAAATTTTTTCCCTTTGTTAAGTTTATTATAAATACTATATATACTCTTACTTCTGCCCTTCATTTCAAAAGTTATATTATGTTCTGTAAGAATTTCCTTAACCTCATCCATCATAAGGTTAACTGTTCTATCTCTTTCTAGTTTTGTTTTATTGAGTTTCTCAGCAATATCATAAAAAACTTCTGGTTTTAAATATCTTAGTGCTAAGTCTTCTAATTCACTTTTTATTTTGTGTATTCCTAAATGATGGGCAATAGGCGCTAAAATTTCTAAAGACTCGCTAGCTTTTTTTATTTGTTTTTCATAAGGCAATGCCCAAAGCGTTCTCATATTATGAAGTCGGTCAGCAAGTTTTACGATAATTACACGAACATCTTCACTCATTCCTATAATTATCTTTTTATAATATTCTATTAAGTAATCATTTTCAGTTGAAAAATGAAGTTTCGAAAGCTTAGTAACCCCCTCAACTAATTTAGTTACCTCAGGGCCTACCACCTCTTCCATTTCATCATTTGTACAATCACAATCTTCTAAAACATCATGTAAAAGGCCGGCGCGTAATGTATCACAATCGGCATGTATTTCCGTTAATATCTTACAAACATTAAGAGGATGAATTATGTATTCTTCTCCACTTTTTCTATATTGTCCTTTATGTCTTGATGATGCAAATTTATAAGCCTTTTCTATTTTTGTTATTTCCTCTTCATTACTAATATATGTCTTTACTAATTCCATTACATCATTAAATGTTATTTTATCTTTAGAATGTGACATAATATCACCCCTTAAACTTAATCTTTCCTTAACAATTAATTCCTTTAATCATTTTCTCTTCAATTTCATCTTTATATACTTTTTTTGCTTTATAAGGTTTTTTTAGATCTCTAGCTTCTAATATCAAGAATATTGTAGTTGCAATAAATATTGATGAATAAGTTCCAGAGATAAGTCCAATTAGCATTGCAATATTAAAATTAAATATTTCATGACTACCCAAGATAAGTAATGAAATGACTGGAATTATAGTAGTTAAAGTAGTATAAATTGTCCTTGTGAAAGTTTCTTTTATACTCATATTAGCAATATTATATAACTTTTCTTTTGTAAGCTTATCTCTATCTATATTTAATAAATTTTCTCTAATTCTATCAAACAATACTATTGTATCATTAATAGAATAACCAATTATTGCAAGTAACGCTGCTATAAACATTGAACTTACTTCTAAACGCGTAATACTAAACAAGGCAAATATCATAAAAACATCATGAATAAGAGCAATAACCCCACTTATACCATAGGTAAATTTAAATCTAATAGATATATATATAATAATTCCAATAATTGCAATTATAACAGATATAAAAGCATTTTTTACAAGTTGTTTTTTTACTATATTACTTATAACACCAATATCTACTTTAGCATCATACTTATCTGTAAAATATTCCTTTACTTCTTCTATTTTTTCTTTTTCTAAAACATCACTAATAACTATATTAACATTATTACCATCAATTGTAATTTCATTTTGGGATAAATCTAAACTCTTAATATCACTCTTAATTTTTGATTTGCTAACATTTTCATTAGTAACTAAGCTTATATCACTACCAGCTTTAAAGTCAACACCAAGATTAAATCCACCATTTTTTATAAAGAAAATACCACCAGTTAATAGAATAACGCATGAAAGTGTTACAAAAAATTTTGTATACTTTAAGAAGTTAACATTTTTAAAAAACTCTACTTTTACTTGTTCTCCCTTTGAAACATCGGGAATATCTTTTGCTTTTACATTAATAAAAAGATTTGTTTTATCATCAAAATAACCTGTATTTATTAAGATATTTAATATAATTCTAGTAATAAATAACATTGCAAAAATAGTTACAAAAATAGTTATAATTAACATAGTAGCAAAACCTTTAACACTACTTTCTCCAAAAATAAACATAATAATTGCAGTAAGTAATGTAGTTATATTACTATCTATAATGGATGATGCGCTTTCTTTACTTCCCATCTTAAAGGCTGTTCTTAAGCTTCTTCCTTTATATAATTCATCTTTTATTCTTGAATAAGTAATGACATTGCAATCAACAGCCATTCCAATTGCAAGTACTAAGGCTGCAATTCCAGGCAATGTTAAAACTCCGCCTATTAACCAAAAGATAAAGAATACTAATAAAGTATATAAAAGCATAGCAATTGAAAATACAAATCCAGATAAATGGTATACTAATATTAGAACTACCATTATACATAAAATACCTATAATACCAGCAATAAGAGTTTTATTTAAGGTATTATCACCAAAACTAGCACCAACACTTTTACTAGAAATTTCTGTAAGTTTTGATGGTAAACTTCCAGAATTAATCAAATCCACTAAATTACTTGCTTCTTCTTCAGTAAAACTGCCTTGTATTATTACATCACTCGCAAAAGCTTGAGAAACACTAGCAGCACTTAAACATCTAGAGCCACTACTACCACAAGATTGCATCTCAGAAGCATATGAATCTCCATCTTCAAAATCAAGCCATATTACAATTTTATTGTCATCATAGTCCTTTACTCTATTAGTAACAGTATAAAATTTATCTTTATCCTTTATACTTAATAAAACTGCAGGATTACCTGATTGATCAGTTGTCAATTTAGCTCCACCACTGGTTAAAATATCACTTGTCATAAGAAGATTATCATTAGTATCTCTAAAAGACAATGTTGCAACAGTAGATAGTTGTTTACGGGCTTCTTCTTCGTCTTTAATACCAGCTAATTTGACTCTTATTCTATTATTACCCTCAACAATAATCTCTGGTTCACTAACTCCTAAACTGTCTATTCTTTTACTTAAAGTTTTATATGTACTGTTCATTTTATCCTTATTCATTTTAGAACCATCAATTGATTTAACTTCATATAAAACCTCAAAACCGCCTTGTAAATCAAGACCAAATTTTAAATTTTTAAACAAAGGACTAAAGCAAAAACAAATACCAACTGCAATGATAATTAATATAAAAATTGTAGTCATCGCTTTTTTCTTAGCTTTATTATTAAATTTTTTATCACTCATAAAATCACCTCTTACATAAGACTAAATTAATTATAACTAAAAATCAACAAAAAGTAAAAAAAAATAGAAAAAAAACTCTATTTTTTTAAATAATTAAAATCCTAGAAATTTTAAAAAGTCATATGTTGTAATTTTACTAAAAAAAATGAAAGCAAAGGAAATTATTAAAAAAGGTCCAAAGGGAATCATATGATCATTATTTTTAAACAAAAGATAAAAACTTGGTGGTAATGCAATAACACTTGCAATAAATATTGACAAAACACCTAATATAGGTTCAAGAACTAGGCCGAATATAAATAATAGTTTGACATCTCCACCACCAAGGCTTTCCTTTTTAAACATTTTTTCACCTAAAAACATAATAAAATACATTAATAAAAATAGAAAAATTCCTGTTACAACATGAGTAGACATCATATTAATTCCACCCTTTAAAAATTGAAATATTATAAAATAAAATATAAAAAATACTATAATTTCATCTGGAATAATATAATATGTTAAATCACTAACTAGTACCACCATAAGTAGTGCCACAACACCAAGAGCAATAAATAAATCATAACTAAATCCAAAACTGTTATAACTAACTGCAAACAATAAGCCAGTTACTAATTCAACAAAAGGTAGCATAAATGGAATTTTCTCGCCACAATATTTACATCTTCCTTTATTTATTATATAAGTAACTACAGGAACCATGTCATAAAAATATAATCTATGTTTACAATTATTACAGTGAGAGTTAGAAATAATAAAATTTTCATTTCTAGGAAGTCTTTCCCCAACAACTGCAAAAAAAGAACCTAAAAAACAGCCAAATATAAAGAAAATAATTATATATAAACTATTCATAAATCCTCCTCATTGTATTTCATTATAAATACTAAACATTGGCGTTATAATAGAAAGTAAGATAACACCAACAATTCCTGCAACAATTAAGATCATAAGTGGTTCAATCAAACTTTTCAATTGATCAACTAATGCCTTATGAAGTTGTTGATAATGTATAGACACTTTTTCCATCATAAGACCAAGTTGCCCCGTATTCTCTCCGGTTACTAACATATGATAAGCAACTGTTGGAAAAGCCCATTCATTTTTAAAAGATTTTGATATATTATCTCCCTTAGCAAGATTTGATAAGGTTTTAGAAATTATTCCTTTATATACCTCATTATTGGTAATCTTCGAAAGAATTTCCATACTATCAGTTATAAAGACTCCATGATTTATTAAAGAGGCAAACGTTTTAGTAAATGTATATACTTCATTATATATTATTACATTTCCAAAAATAGGTAATTTCATGGCAATTACTTGAACTTTTTTCCTAAAAGAGGCAACATTCTTATATACTAAATAAAAAACTAGAATTGAAATTATTATAACTATTACTATGTATACAATATTATGTTGCATAAAATTTGAAACAGATATAACTAATAGAGTAATCATAGGTAATTCAGCACCATTACTTTCATATAAACTTATAAATTGTGGTACTAATCCTACTAGCATAAATGCTAAAACCCCAATAGCCATCACTAAAACAAGAATAGGATAAGTCATTGCACTTCTCATTGTCTTTTTAGTTTGTTCTACCCCTTCATAGTAATCAGCCATATCATCTAATATTGTTGGCAAATCACCAGTAAGTTCAGCAGAACGAACCATATTAATCAAAAGTTGAGGAAAAACATCTCCTTGTTTTTCCATAGATACACTTAATGTATATCCCTTAAGCAAGTCATAGACTAATTTATGATAGGCTTTTTTACATACATCAGATTTAGTTTGTTTTGCAAGAATTGTAACCCCCTCTACTAATGGTATTCCAGCTTTTATATAAGTTGAAAGCTGAGTTAGATCAAAAGCTAAATCAGAAGATTTTAAACTACTATTAAGTACAATGTCAATATCTAATTTTCCTCTGGGTTCTACTTTTATATTAGTATATCCCTGTAATTCTAGAAAATGAATACAATCATCAATACTCTCCGCATCAAAGTTACCAGATACTTTTTTTCCAAGTTCAGTAACTGCTTTATATTTAAATGGGTATAAAATTGTAGTACTTTCATTTTGGTTTTTAGCCCCAATTCCTTTAAGATTATTACTAGCATCAATATCCAATGTAGTTGATTTATTTTTATTGCCAAATAACCTTTCAAATATACCTTTACTTCTTTTTTTATCATAAATATTAATTATATCGTTAATAGAATTTAATAAATTATTACTATCTGCTAAAGCTATTTTATCTACAATATCTTTAGGTATAATATCTTTAAAAAATAAAATAGAATTTTTCAAACTATTACCTTTATATATATAATAGGCAATCATAAGATAAATTTCCTTATTTTTCATACTACAATTATTTAACATAATGCTAATAGAACTAAATAAAGTATTCCCACCCTTTAATGAATTATATAAATAGCTAAAATCTTCTGCAACTACCTTTTCATCAAATTTTATTTTCTTTTTAGGAAGTTTTTCTTTAGGTTTTAAAGGAGTAACATTGATATTTTTGTATCCAATAGTATCAAAAAATAGACTGCAATCATCTAAACTTTCAGCTTTAAAATAAGAATTAATGTTACTTCCTCTAGAATCAGTTGCCCTATATTTAAAAACAAATAAGTTAGAGTTATTAAGCATCTTCTTTCCTCCCTATTCTTATAATATAAATTATAGCAAATAATCCTCATATTTTAAAGATAAACTTTTATTAATTTATTCATATACTAGAATAGAGGTGATAAAATAATATGTATAATAATCCTTTTATGTTCAATCCATATGCAAATGCTGCTAATATAGCTCGTCCTGCTGTTGCAAGAGGACTACTATCAGGAATAAAATCAATAAATTGGAGCGGTATTTTATCTAATACTCAAAAAACATTAGGAATAATTAATCAGACTATTCCAATTGTATATCAAGTAAAACCAATGTTAAATAATGCAAAAACAATGTTTAAAATAGCAAGTACTATTAAAGATGATGGTTCAAAAAATAAGACAATAAGTGCTCCGGTTACTGCAAATGAGAAAAAGATAAATAACCCATATTCTGAAGATGTAAACAAACCAATGTTTTTTATTTAAAAACTGATAAGCCACTTACTTATCAGTTTTATTATATTCTCTTATAAATTTTTCCCTGTATTCTAGAATATTATCATTTTTAATTGCTTCTCTAAGATCTTCGGTAAGTTTTATTAAAAATCTAATATTATGAATAGATAATAAAGTTCCTCCTAACATTTCATCTGTATTAACTAAGTGTCTAATATATGCTTTAGAATAATTTTGGCAACAATAACAATCACAATCTAACTCAAGTGGGGAAAAATCTTCTTTATATTTTGCATTATGTAAATTAATTTTGCCATGTCTCGTGAATGCTTGACCGTGTCTAGCAATCCTAGTTGGAAGAACACAATCAAATATGTCAACTCCTCTTATAACACCCTCTATAATATCAATGGGCTCTCCTACTCCCATCAAATATCTAACTTTGTCACTAGGTAAATATGGAACAGAATATTCAATCGCTTTATACATATCTTCTTTTGACTCACCATCATTGGCAACACCGCCAATACTATATCCATCAAAATTTAATTTAACCGTTTCAACAGCAGAATATTTTCTTAAATCTTCATAAGCTCCTCCCTGGACAATTCCAAATAAAGCTTGATTTTCGTTATTATGAACCTTCAATCCTCGTTTTGCCCATCGTAGAGTTCTTTCGACACTTTTTTTTAAATAATCATGAGTAGCACTTGCAGGTGGACACTCATCAAAGCTCATGGCAATATCGCTATCTAATTTATTTTGAATTTGAATAGATTTTTCAGGAGTTAAAAATAACTTTTTGCCATCAATATGGCTCTTAAAGTAAACTCCTTCCTCACATATATCTTTCTCTTTATTTTTAGCAAGCGAAAAAACTTGAAAGCCACCACTGTCAGTTAATATTGGACCGTTCCAATTCATAAACTTATGTAGTCCACCAGCTTTTTCAATTATCTCCTCACCTGGTCTTAACCATAAATGATATGTATTTGCAAGTATAATTCCACTACCGCAATCTTTAACCTGTTCAACTGTTAAAGATTTTACAGTTGCTCTTGTGCCAACAGGCATAAACATAGGGGTAGTAAAACAACCATAATTCGTTTCTATTTTTCCAAGTCTTGCTTTAGTGTTACAATCGCTTTTAAGTAAAGTATACTTAATTTTCACATAATCACCTCATATTTAACATCTATTTTTTCTTAGCCTTTTGATATATTTTTGGATCTCTAGTAATAAATCTCTCATCATATTTTGTATTATCAATATCATATACAATACCAGAATAATTTTTTAAGCAAAAATTAGCATTTTCTCCTAAGCCATAAATAGCTGCCCCTAAGGAGCTAATTAATTCTATGTAACTATCATCAGTCTCAGTAGTAAACGCCTGATTAATCATTTCAAGCCTTTTAGTTATTGTTTTCTCACCGTTAAATAGCATAATACTAAAACTGCTACCAATATCGATAATATTACTATCTGGATTAGTAGAAACGATTCCCCTTTGATCTAAAATTGTTTGTATATTATTAATTCTATTTAAATCTTTTTTTGGAATATTGCTTTTTAATTTTAAAAGTTCTTCTTCTAATAAATGTTTTTGACTAATAGTAATACCATTAAACTTTTTGTACAAATCTATATTTCCACTTTTTAATGCTAAATTTTTTATATATAACCCCTTTTTGCTTTTTCTATTTTGCCTTTCTTGTTCTCTAATAAAATGAACATAATCAGTATACTCTTTTTTTACATTAACTACAACACCAGATACAACACTAGAAATTAAAGGAGAACATAATTCATAACTAAATTTATCTCCTGTATGTTTACCAATAATACTTTTCCCGAAATCACTTTCAACACTAATATAACCATATATAGATGTTTTGCCTATAATTTTCTCTGTCAAGATAAAATCTTCTGCCTCCTTACAATCTGAAAAAGCAACTGTAAATTTACTACCTATTTTAATAGAATCATTATTATCATATGAAACATAAGTTGATTTAGATAATTTTTTTTCTAAATCTTTTAATTCATTTTTTGCAGTATAATAACTTCTGGAAATAGTTTCATTACTTGAATTATTTTTAATACTATCACTATGATAACCAGTATTTTCTGTTCGAGATTGAAGAAAATTTCTATAACTTTCTAAATCTCTTTTAATCTGTTCTATTCTTTCTCTAATATTAGAAACCTCTAATGCATTTAACTCCATAATAAACCTCCAAACTGAAGTTTATTATAATAATTTTTAATATTAATTGCAAGTTTTTAGAAAGATAAAAATATAAATTCCATGCAAATAACGATATTTTCCTAATTTTAAATAATATTTATGATTCCTTGCATTCGAATAACATCAAATACTATATATTAGATTTAACAATTATTATAATAATTTTACTATTCTAATATAAATGTTATAATTTTAATTTTTATTTTAGCATAAATTAGTATGTAAGTATAATTACTTTATTTAATGAAAGAGGGTGTTTTATGGAAAATATAACTTTAGGACAAATTGCAGCTATAATTACATTTTTAAGTGTTTTAATAGGAGGAATAACAGGGTTAATCGCTTTTTTAAAGTCATTTGTTTCTAAGATATTAAAACCAATTGATCAAAAAATTGATAAACTCCAAGAAGTATCAACAAAAAGTCGTAATAATATAGAACTTGAATTGATAAAAATTATTTTAGTTAATTTTATTAACGATATTGAACATGGTACAAATAAATCCCAGATACAAAAACAAAATGCCTATGAATTATATGATAGATACCAAGCTTTAGGCGGAAATTCTTACGTTCATGATAAATGGGATAATTTAATTAAAGAAGGTAAATTATAAAAGTGATATATATTAGATAAAAAAGCTATCTTAATTTAAGCAATTTATTTTAGATAGCTTTTTATTTTATTAACTATCAAGAACTATTCTAATTTGTTCACTAGAAATTGGCCCTTCTCTTTGAATCTTTATTTTTTCTTGAGTACAATCAATTATTGTACTTGCTGTTCCAAATTGTACTTTTCCATCCATTATTCCGTCTAAATTTGGAAATTCCTTCTCTATCTCTTGTAAAGTCTTACACTCTTCTTTACCGCTTTTATTAGCACTAGTCATAAAAATTGGGCTGCCTACTTTATTAATTAATTCTTTTAATTTTTTTGAAGGTGCTAATCTTACAGCAATTTCACTAGTATTTCTTACCCCCCCATTATTAATATCAGTAAACGAATTTGTTTTTTTATTTAAAACTAAAGTTACAGCTCCAGGCATAAAAGCATGAATTAATTTTAAGATTTTTTCGTTTACTATTGCAATTTCCTTTATCTGCTCTATATTTGCACACATAACAGGAAAATTTTTATTTAATGGTCTGTTTTTAATAAAAGACAGTTTCCTATATGCTTTTACAGAATTCGTACGTGCGCATAAACCATAGACTGTATCAGTTGGAACGCAAATCACACCATCATTTTTAAGTATAGATGATAGTTTATCTGTTTCATCTTGGCTATATATTTCCATATTTTTCCTTCACCTACTTTTTGAAAAATATAAATTTATAATACATCTATAAATGAATTACTTAATATTTTATTATTGACAGTATCTAGTATTGATGATGTTAAATATTTTTTATACTTTTTTATATTAAATATTAAATTCGAAAAAGGTCGAATAAAAAAGGTCACTGGTGTTCTAAAGCAAGAAGTATGACAATTTTTAAAAATGCACACCAATTAATGAATATTTTATCAATATATTTGAAAGACAAGAAAAAGTCCAACCTAAATGTCCTTGTTCTCTTACTATTGAATTTACACATTTACCCCGAACGTGTGTTTTATCATATACTTTCATTATCTCAGCAGCATCCATTTACAAGTGTGCGTTTTAAATTGACATAAATATCAATTTAAATTATAAAATATAACATAAATTTTAGTATTTTAAAACCCGATCCAGCATATGGTCCGAGTTTGATATCAATCTGGTGTCCACGACGTGATTCGAACACGTGACCGATCGCTTAGAAGGCGATTGCTCTATCCAGCTGAGCTACGCGGACAACTAACAATATTATATTACAATAAAAAGAGTCTATTGACAAGTCTTTTTTTTAAATTTTGTGATTTATGTTAAATGAAAAAGTAAATTGCGTTTAAAGATAAAGAAGTGAAATTTAGTCTTTCATCAAATTTAGTCAAGGACG
>CANQWY010000017.1 GCA_947627675.1 uncultured Bacilli bacterium | reverse complement strand
TAATAATCTAACACTTTTTATTTTGCAAGAATTTTATTTATAACTAGAGACTTTTCGTCAGAAATTTGGTACAATAAGTATTATTAACATTGTGAAAGGATTGGTGTATTTTGTTAGATTTAAATAATAAAGTTGCTATTATTACAGGAGGGACTAGAGGAATAGGACTAGAAATAGTTCGTATATTTTTGCAATATAATGCCAAAGTAATTCTTTTTGGTTCAGGAAAAGAAACAGTAGATAAAGCAGTAAAAAAGCTAGAAAATGAAGGAAAAAAAGTTGATGGGTATTATCCTAATCTTAATAATTATTATGATATTAATAAAATAGTAGAGGAAATATATGAAAAGTATGGTCATATAGATATTTTAGTAAATAATGCTGGCATTTCTGCAAGCAAAAAAATCGATGATACAACAAGCGAAGAATTTTTAGATATTATGAATTTAAATGTTAATGCTATATTTAATATGATAAAAGCAGTAGTTCCCTATATGAAAAAACAGCATTCTGGTGTAATATTAAATACTAGTTCAATGGTAAGTATTTATGGACAACCTTCTGGTGTAGGTTATCCTGCTAGCAAATTTGCAGTAAATGGTCTTACAATTTCTCTAGCGAGAGAATTAGCTGAATTTAACATTAGAGTAAATGCTGTTGCTCCAGGAATTACAAAAACAGATATGCTAGAATCATTACCTAATGAATTAATAGAACCTCTTATAGAAAAAATTCCTTTGAAAAGAATTGGTGAAACAAAGGATATTGCAAATGCTTTTTTATTTTTAGCAAGTGATATGGCTAGTTATATTACAGGAGTTATTTTACCAGTAGATGGTGCTGCTAGAAATTAAGATATTTTATTTATGAATTACTATATGAATTATGAATCCATAATAGGAAAATTAACATTAGTTAGTGATGGTTATTATCTTATAGGTTTATTTATTGAAAATCAAAAATATTATGGTAGTACTTTTTCTGAAAAGATGATTGAAAAGGAAGATTTAGCAATTTTTCAAAAAACTACAAAGTGGCTAGATAAATATTTTATGGGTAAAAATCCTAGTATAAAAGATATTCCTTTAAAATTTAAAGATACCGAGTTTAGAACTTTAGTTTGGAATCTTTTGTTAGAAATACCATATGGCGAAATTAGAACTTATAAAGATATTGCGCTTAAAGTTATTGAAATAACAAATAAAAAAAATATGTCATATCAAGCCATTGCAGGTGCTATTAGTCATAATCCTATATCTATTATCGTTCCTTGTCATAGAGTTATAGGGGTAGATGGTAATTTAGTAGGATATGCTGGTGGCTTAGAAAATAAAAAGAAATTACTAGAAATTGAAAATAAAAATATAGTAAAATTACCAACTATGTTTAAATATAGAAAATAAAGTCTTATATTATTTAGAGTTTTAGTATATAATATATTTGTAAAGTTGAAAGAGAGGATGAATTATGGAAAAATCAAAAGTATATTTTACAAGGAACATAACTCCAGAGAATGTTGTTAAAATGTTTAAAGAGCTTAATAAAGAGTTACCTGGAAAGGTAGCAGTTAAAGTTCATTCTGGTGAAAGAGGAAATCAAAATTATCTTAAACCACAATTTATGAAACCTATTATAGACTATGTTAATGGAACAGTAGTTGAATGTAATACTGCCTATGATGGGGCAAGAGATACTACAGAAAAACACCTTAAACTAATGGAAGAGCATGAATGGAATAAATATTTTAATGTTGATATATTGGATAGTGATGGAGATATTATAATAGATATACCTAATGGAGATGTTATAAAAAAGAATTATGTAGGGAAAAATTTGAGTAATTATGATTCAATGCTTGTACTTTCACACTTTAAGGGACATCCAATGGGTGGATATGGTGGAGCACTAAAGCAATTGTCAATTGGTATAGCTTCATCAAAAGGGAAAAGATATATTCACTGTGCTGGTAAGGAAGATGGGAGTTTTGATGATATGTTTAAAACAGATCAGACTAAGTTTTTAGAAGCAATGGCTGATTCTGCCTCATCAATAGTTAATTATTTTGGAGCTAATATAGCCTATATTAATGTTATGTGCAATATGTCGGTTGATTGTGATTGTTGTGAAGTTGCTGAAGATCCATGTATGCATGATATTGGTATTTTAGCATCTCTTGATCCCGTTGCTATAGATCAAGCTTGCATAGATTTAGTAAAAAACTCTAATGATCCTGGTAAAGATCATTTATTAGAAAGGATAAACTCAAGAAATGGTCTTCATACGATAGAACAGGCTGAAAAACTAGGTATTGGTACAAGAGAATATGATTTACTTGAAATCGATTAATAATTTAATTATAGTAGTTGTAGAGGTAAGATATGAGTAAAAAGAAAATAATAATTTTAATGCTGTTAGTTAGCGCAAGTTTATTGTTAACTGGCTGTATTAGCAGAAATGATTCTAAAAAGTTTAAAGAAGAATATGAAAAATTAAATAACACAAAAAATGAAAATAATAATAAAATGTTTAGAACAGTAAAAATATCTGAAAATAATCCAATAGTATATCAAACTGCTGATGAAATAGTATCAAGAATGGATAAAAAAGAAACTTTTATAGTCTATTTTGGTTTTAATAGCTGTCCTTGGTGTAGAAGTATAATTGAAACTTTATTAGAAGTAGCAGATGATTTAGATATTGGTACAATTTATTATGTAGATGTTTTAGATATTAGAGATACTCTAAAAGTAAATGATGATTCTAAAATTTCTGTTGAGAAAAAAGGTACGGATGGTTATTATTCTTTATTAAAGAAATTTGATAATATTCTTTCAGATTATACTTTATATGATAGTAATAATAATGCTATTAAAGCAAATGAAAAAAGAATATATGCACCAAATATTATTTATGTAGAAGATGGAAAAGCAGAAAAATTGACAGAAGGTATTAGTGATTATCAAACAGATGCTTATATGGAATTGACAGATGAAATGATAGAAGATTCATATGATAAGATAGAAAATGTATTAGAAGAATTAGACGATTAATAATGATTTAAATTATTCATTTTGTAAAAAATCCTTTGAAAAATTTTAATAAAAGTGGTATATTAAATTAGTCGCGACAGCTGAAAAATGCGTAGAATTCACGAAATTCTATGCATTTTTTTAATAAGGAGGAGTAATTGTGAATAATGTTGAAGAAAGAATTTATTTAACAACAACACCTGTAAAAAAATTACTATTAAAGTTTTCTATACCATGTATAATTGCTATGCTAGTAAGTGCTTTATATAATATAGTTGATCAAATATTTATTGGTAATAGTAATGCTGGTGTTGCTGGAATTATGGCAACAACTCTTGTTTTCCCTTTTACAGTAATAAGTCTTGCACTTGCTCAATTAATAGGAGATGGATGTGCCACTTTATTTAGTATATCTCTAGGTAAAAAGGATGAAGAAACTAGTAATAAAAGTGTTGCCAATGCTATTATTACCGTGATAATTTTAAGCCTTTTGTTAGTATTAATAGGTTTTATTTTTAAGATGCCTATATTGAATTTATTAGGAATAAATGGTTATAATGAAAAATGTCAGAAATTTACTATGATATATTATACAATTATATTGTGTGGTGTTCCATTCTATATGTTTTCATCTGCTATGTCATCTGTTATAAGAGCAAGCGGAAGGCCTTTGTATTCAATGTTATCTACTATTGTTGGGGCAATTATAAATTTAATTTTAGATCCGATTTTTATTTATGGATTTAACATGGGAGTAAAAGGAGCAGCCTTTGCTACTATTATTGGTCAAATAGCATCAGCAATATTTTGCTGTCTATATTTTAGGAATCCTAATTTAATTAAATTAACCCTTAAAAGCTTTAAAATAGATTATAATGTATTAAGAAAAACTATTAAGCTTGGTATTTCTAGTTTTATAACTCAAATATCAATTGCTATAATTACGGTAGTTGCTAATAATGTTGTTGGTATAATAGGATCAAATCATGCAACCGATGCTGGAGGTGCTCTTGGAATAGTATTTAAAATATTTGCAATAGTACTAGCCTTTAGTTTAGGAGTTGCTGTTGGAGGTCAACCTATAATAGGATTTAATTATGGTGCTAAAAAGTATAAGAGGGTACTTGAGACTTATAAATATATTTTAATATCTAATATAGTAATTGGACTTATCGCAATGTTTATGTTTGAAGTTGTTCCATCATCAATAGTTGATTTATTTGGCGGGCAAGCGAATGATATTGTCTTTTATAGGAATTATGCCATTTTAAGTTTTAGAATATATTTAGGAGGAATACTCTTATGTTGTATTCAAAAAGCAAGCTGTATTTTCCTTCAGTCAATTGATAGACCATATAAAGCAATGCTTTTATCTTTAATGAGAGATGTTATATTATTAGTACCTGGAGTTTGTATTTTGGGACTTTATGGTGATTTATACAAAATGCTTTATGCAGGTTTAGTTGCAGATATTGGTTCGTTTATTGTAACATTAATATTAGTTAGTATGGAATGTAGAAAGATAAGAAAGCTAGTTAATGAAGATAATAAAGAAATAATAAATAAGCTTAATAACCAAAAATATGTAATATCTATTGGAAGAGAATTTGGTAGCGGTGGTAAATATATAGGTGAATGTCTTGCTAAAAGACTTAATATAAAATGTTATGATAATGAAATTTTAGCAAAAACTGCTTCTAAATATAATATAGATATTAATACATTAAAAGCTGCTGATGAGAAAGAAAAAAATAGTTTTTGGTATGGCTTTGCAACTAACTATTATTTTTCAGATAAAGGTGGAGCAAACCCAATAAGTAAAATAGATGCTTTATTTTTAAAACAAGCAAAAGTCATAGAAGATATTGCTAATAAAGAGAACTGTATAATAATTGGTAGATGTTCTGATTTTATTTTAAAAAATAATAATCTTATAAAAATATTTATATATTCATCTGATATTAATTTTAAAGTTAATAGAAAAAAAGAATTTGAAAATATATCATTAAAAGAAGCTTTGAAAAAGATAGAAAAAACTGATAAAGAAAGAGCTAATTATTATAAGCATTTTACATCTCAAGAATGGGGAGATAAAGAAAATTATGATATTTCTATAGATAGCTCTGTATTAGGGGTTGAAAGAACTATTGATATATTAGAAAAGTATATTAATAGTAGAATTGAAAATTCATAATATTAAATTTAGTGTAAAGTGTGAAGTTTTGAATAGAGTACTTGCGTGACTCTTTTTTTGTTTTATAACTATTTTTGTATGAATATGAAACACAGAATTTAAGGAAATAATAATCTGTTTGTAAATAAATAATATATGTGTTATAATCTAAATACAAATTGTATGAAGTTGGTGATACTTTTTGAATGTATATGAAAATCTAAATAAAATTACAGAATATATTGAAGAGAATTTAGATAATGATATTGATTATAATATAATTGCTAGATTTATGGGGGTAAACACATATACAATGCAGCGAGTATTTTCATTATTAACTGATACTACCTTATCTGAATATATTAGAAAAAGAAGACTTTCTGCTGCTGCCTATGATTTATATAAAGGAGAAAAAGTAATAGATACTGCTATTAAGTATGGTTATAATAATGCTACATCATTTTCTAGAGCCTTTTTAGCATTTCATGGTATCAAACCAAGTAAAGTTAAAAACCTAGCTAATCTTAAAAATTTTCCAAGAATTGTCTTTAATGTAGATGTTGCTATTACTAGCAGTATGGAATATAAAATTGTTTATCAGGATGAACTCACATTATATGGATTTTCGACTAAGACAAATAATACTAGTATTAAAAATGATGCTCCAAGCCTTTTTGAAAAAATATCTTTAGACTATGCTGATAAATTTGGAAGTCCTAATTATGCCATTATTACGTATGATTTAGAAAGAGAAAATTGTACTAGTTATTGGGTACTTTATGATAAAAAAATATCCGTAAAAAATATTAAAAAAATAGTTATTCCTAAAAGTAAATTTTTATTATTTAGGATTTATTCTCAAGATGCTAAAGATATTCAAGTAATGTCTAATAAATTTTATAAAGATTTTCTTCCTAGCTGTAATTATAATTTGAAACCCATTCCTGAGTTGGAACATTATCATGATGGTATTACTGATTTTTTAGTACCAATATATTAATATTATAATATTGGTAATTAAAAAGTCAGTTTTTATTTATTAATATGTGTTAAAATCGACCTAGTAGGGGTGGATAATATGAGAATTTATGAAATTTATTTACTTAATAAATATGTAGCAGAAAAAGAGTGGGAGAAGCTAATCAAAACAGTTTTAAAATATACTAAAAAACTCAAAAAAACTCAACTAATTGTATTACTTTATGAAAGTAGTATAAGATATTATATAAAAGTAGATTGTAATCTTCCTTTTACTATTAATGGTTTGCCCTCATTTATTTTAAAAAAGACTGAATGTTTTAAATTAAATAAATATAATTTTAAAAATATTTATATAAGTGGTAATAAAAATATTATTGATATATACAACTATTTTTATGCAAAAAATAAAGGAAAAGTTGAATGCATTCAAATTAATTTTAGATCCTTTTTTAATAATATTTCAATTAGCAGTTATTTATATGTATTAAAAAATAATATTTATAAAAAGTTCAAACTTGTATCTAATAATATATTTTTATTACTATCAGTTGATTTTTCAATTAATAAAACTTTTACTTATAAAAAATCGCCTAAATATTTAAATATTAATAAAATGATTCATATTTTAAGCGATAATGCCGAATCTGCAGTAATGGAAGTTGATACTTTTCCATATTTACAAGGAAGTTATTATTTAAATTTAAATAATTATAATTTTGCTAAACATTCTCTAATTTTAGGTTCTAGTGGAAGCGGGAAGTCAAAATTTATTGCTTCTTTTATAAAAAATATTTATAATAATAGAAATTTTAAAGAGAAGTATAGAGTAATTATAATAGACCCTCATGCTGCGCTTGAGAAAGATATTGGTGGACTTAATGAAACTAAGGTAATAGATTTTAAAAGAAATGCTGATAGTATTTCTTTGTTTTTAAATGATAAAAATAATGTTATTTCATCAACTGAAATTTTAATAGATGTTTTTAAATCGTTAATTAATAATCAATATAATTCAAAATTAGAAAGAGTTTTAAGACATTCAATTAGTTTACTTATTTATGCTGAAAGTTTTAATTTTAGTAATTTAAAAAAACTTTTACTTGATATAGAATACAGAAATAGTAAAGTTAAAGAACTTGAAGAAATAGTTCCTTATAGTGTAGTTAGTTTTTTTTTAAATGATTTTAATGATCTTAAAACTAAATCTTATGGAGATGCTATAGCTCCTATTATATCTTTTATTGATGAAATTGAAATGTTACCGATATTTAATAATGATGATATAACTAATAATTTAAAAGATATTGTTAATGATAATTTTTTATCAATATTTTCTCTAGATAATACTAAATTAGGTTTAAAAAATACTAAAACTTTAGCACTTCTTATAATGCAACAATTATTCCTTTTAATTCAAAGTTATGCTTTTAATTATCACATTATTTTTATTATAGACGAAGTAGCAGTAGTAGAAAGTCCTATTATTTCTAGATTCTTATCAGAATCTAGGAAATATAATCTTTCATTAATTCTTGCTGGCCAGTATTTAAATCAAATATCTGAAGAAGTTAGAAATAGTATTTTTGCAAATGTTATAAATTATTATATTTTTAGGGTGTCGATGAGCGATGCGAATACATTAATAAATAATTTTAATATGGAAATTACGCTTGATAATACAAAAGAGAGAAAATTAAAACTACTTACTGAATTAAATGATAGAGAGATGATAACTAGAGTTTCAGCAAATGGTATTTTACTAAATGCATTTAAGGCTAGGACTATGAATTTTATATCTAAACCTAGAGTATTTGAAAATATAGATGATTTAATAAAAAATAATAATATTAAGCATCAATATAATATAAAGAGAAAAATTATATTAAATAAAAATATAAATTTAAAAGATATTTTAATAGAAAATTCTGCTAGTAGAAGGGTGTTAAGATAAATGAATGATAAATTAGCATTGGAGATAATAGATAAAATCTTTATGAATGTATTTAATACAAAAAATAATTATTCTATGGAAGAAATATTAAATAATTTTGCTTTTGATGTAAAACTTCCACAAAAAGTATATGACTGTTTAACTAATGAAGAGACATGGGCTAGTTCTATAAATCCGATTAATTTTATTACTTTAAAAAATATGGAACAAAGAGATATAAGTAGTGGTTGGATGTTAGATAAAAAAAATGTTGAAAGTTTAGAAGAGCTTATAAACATATGGAAAAGTATTAATATGTTTACAACTGAAAGGGTATACGATTCAGTTGATGTTGTAAAAAGTGATCCAATATATAGATGTGAAAAAGTATATCAATCTACTGATTGCAGAAATTGTAAAAATATTGTTTATTGTGATGGATGTGCTAATTCTGAATATTTGATAGCATCTCAAAGAAGTGCTTCTATATCTTTTTCCATAAGAGTAGATGATTCAAATGATTGTAGTAATAGCTATAATGTTATTTGCTCAAGCAAAATAAGTAATTCTTTATTTATTCAAGATTGTTTTAATTTACATGAATGTATTTTCTGTTCTCATATTTCAAATAAAAAATACTGTATTAGTAATATGCAATTTGAAAAAGAAGAATATTTTGAAATAAAAAAAATGATAGTAAAATGGATTTTAAATAGATATTAATACATTATATCAATATCTACTAAATTATCATTAATACCATCAACAATGCCGTTATTGCAAAGTTGCCATACTTTATATTTGCCTAAATAATCTGTCTTATTTGTATAATGAGCTAACCAAATAGGGTAGTTTATATTTGACCATATATTTTCTAAATAATTTTTACTACTATAAAGCATGCCAATATAACCATTATCTTCTATAGTCTTTAAAAAGCTGTTAGCTATTTCTGATAGGTGATAAAAACTTAAATGAAAATCTTGATATGTTGACCAGTTTTCCCAATCAAGTGCAATAGGTAGGGAAATGTTATAATTTTTAACTTGTTTGATAATCCATTTAGCTTGTTTTATCGCTTCTTTTTTACTATTTGCATATGAATAAAAATATACACCTACAGGTATTCCAACACTATTAAATCCTTTAATATTTTGAACGAATTTATCATCTATTATATATTCACTATTTATTCCTTTTTGACTTCCAACTCTTATAAATACAAATTCAACTGAGGAGTTTTTTACTTTTTCAAAATCGATATCTCCCTGCCAATGAGATATATCTATTCCAATATTAGTATCTTTATTCTTATAGTTTGTTATAATATCTTTAAAAGATGTTGTTGTAGGTTTACTATTTGTATTTGAAGAATTTCTTTTTTCCTCTACTTTAATTGTGAAATTATTTTCAGATTTATTTCCACTACTATCTACTGCTTTAAAAGTTACATTATAATTTCCTACTTGATTTTTATTATAGTATCCTTCAATTTTACAAAGTGGTTTATCATCATAATTATCTCCACAAAATAATTCTTCTTCTAAATTATTAAGATATCCAATAGGAATAGTATAAGTATCAAACCTACTAATAATAGGAGCTGTTTTATCTATTATTTGAACATAGAAACTATAGCCTACTTTAATATTATCCTCATTAATATAATTAAATGATATCTTTTTTTTGCCTAATTTTTTAGTATTAATTTTGAAATTTTTTTCAATTTTACCATTTATATTTTTTATTAGATCATTAAGTTTAACATTACTATAGACATCTAATTCTAAATTATCTATTAAATCTACTTTTATTACCGCGTTTTTTATTTTCCAATTTTGATAAAAAGAATAACTCCATATAATAAATATAATTACTACTAAGATAATACTTATAATAATTATCTTTTTTTTCATAAGCATAACCTATCCTTTCATTACTATTATAATTATAGTAGAAAATATTTAAAATAAAAAGATATAAAACTGCTTTTGTTTTTTTAGTTATATATTTCAATTATATAAGGGTAAATATGTTAAATAAATATAGAAAAAATGAAAATAAGTGTCAACTTACTTTAATTAGTATTTTCTAAAATTTTATATTGTGGTAACATTAAAATAGAAAAGAGGATAATTATGAAAATAAATAAAAGTATAAATAAAAATATATTTAGAGGTTATGATATTAGAGGAAAATATAGGGAAGAATTAGATGAAGAGACTGCATATTTAATTGGTCTTGGTTTTGGGACTCATATTAAAAGACTAGGAAAGACGACTTGTATAATTGGGCATGATAATAGATTATCATCTCCTCCTTTATATGAATCATTAAAGAAAGGCATTTTAGAAACTGGTATTAATATAGTTTCTTTAGGACTTTGTACAACGCCAATGTATTATTATGCTTGTTTAAAGTTAAAAATATATAGTGGTGTTATGGTTACTGCTAGTCATAATCCTAAAGATGATAACGGTTTTAAATTTGCTTTTGATGAAAGCGGCAATTGTAAGGGTAAAGAAATACAAGACTTTTTAGCTCTTATTTTAAAAGGAGAATTTGAAAGTGGAAAGGGTAGTATAACATCTTATAATATAGAGAATGACTATATAACATTATTTAAGAATAATCTTAATTTTGGAAATAGAAAGCTTAAGGTAGTAATCGATCCTGGTAATGGTACTACAAGTATTATCGTAAAAAAAATCTATGATATGTTTAATATTGATGCTATTTATATAAACAGTGAAAGTGATGGTACTTTTCCAAATCATCATCCAGATCCTTGTGTTGAAAAAAACTTAGATCAGCTAAAAGAAAAAGTACTAGAGGAAAATGCAGATATAGGTCTATCATTTGATGGTGATGGAGATAGAATGGGTATGGTTTCTAATACTGCTAAATTTATTCCAACCGACAAATATATGATTATAATAATAAGAGATATAATTGATAAAGTAGCTAAAAAAGAATTTTTATATGATGTAAAATGCTCTAAATCTTTAAGTGATGAAATAGAAAAATTAGGTGGTAGAGGAATATGTTATAGAACTGGTAATTCATATACTAAAGCTAAAGTTAGAGATGATGATTTACCATTTGGAGGGGAATTATCAGGACATGTATATTTTAGAGATAGATGGTTAGGTTTTGATAGTGGACTTTATGCGGGACTTAGAATATTAGAATTACTTTCAAAAACTACTAAGAAAGTAGATGAACTTTTAGAAGGAATAAATCACTATTATTCAACAGAAGAATTAAAATTTAAAAGTTCTGATGATAAGAAATTTTTAATAATAGATAATGTTAGGAAATATGCCGATAGTAAAAATTATAATCATATAGATATAGATGGAGTAAAGGTTTTATTTGATGATGGCTGGGCCTTAGTTCGTGCTAGTAATACTGGACCTAATTTAACAGCAAGATTTGAAGCGAAAACAGAAGATAGATTAAAAGAAATAGAAGAAGAATTTACTAAATTAATTAATGAACTAAATATCTAGTATATTTATAATTCTTTTTTCTTTTTAAGTTAAATAGTAATATTTTAAATATATTCAAAATGGAGGGAATATGGCAGTTACTACAGAGGAGTTTACAAAGGAAAAGAAAATACTTAGACTTACAACTAAACTTTTAAATAATACTATAGAAGATTTAAAAAAGGAAGTAAAAGATGATTTTGATAATTTAAAAGAATTTAAAAAATTAGTATGGGATAATTCAAACACATTTGATGATGGCGATATTGTTCAAGCTCGTCTTGCAACATCCGGAGAAGAAGAAAAAAATATAAAGAAACAAAAATATTTTAAAAAACTTAAACAAATTGAAAAAAAACCTTATTTTGCCTCTATTGTTTTTGAAGATAGTGAAGATAATGAAATATTTAATATATATATTTCTCTCACATATTTAAAAGATAAAAATTTAAATAATATTTTATATGATTGGAGAAGTCCTATTTGTAGTTTGTTTTATGATTATGAAACAGGTCCATGTTCATATACAACACCAGCAGGTCAAATTACTGGTTTTCTAAAGAGAAAAAGACAATATAAGATAGAAGAAAATATATTACAAGGAGTATTTGATAATTCCTTAAATATTGATGATGAAATATTGCAAGATATATTATCAACAGAATCTAGTGAAAAGATGAAAAATGTAGTTAATACTATTCAACAAGAACAAAATCAGGTAATTAGAAATATTGCAGATCATAATTTAATAGTTCAAGGTATTGCAGGAAGTGGCAAAACTACTGTTGCTCTTCATAGAATAGCGTTTCTTTTATATAGAATAGAAAATCTTACTAGTAATAATATTTTGATATTTTCACCTAATAATATATTTACAGAATATATATCAGATGTCTTACCATCACTTGGAGAAAATAATACCCTTCAAACAACTTTTAATGACTATTTATCAAATTTTATTTCAGAGTATAAAAATGTTGAAGAGTTTACTGACTTTATAGCAAGATATTATTCATATAGTGAGACTAATCCAGATTTGATTTTATATAAACAAAGTGATGAAATAATAGAAAATCTTGATAATTATTTAGAAAATTATGTTAATAATTGTAAATGTTTAAATGATATAACAGAATCTCAGATTCATAAAGTATCTAAAGAAGAAATAAACCAAATGATACAATATAAATATAATGTAATGCCTTTATTCGAAAGATTTGATGAAATATCTAAGAAGCTTTCCGCAACTTTTTATAAAGGGCAACAAAAAAAAGCGGCAACTTTTAAAAAATTATTGAAAGATAATTTAAATATTAAACAAGATTATAAAGAAATATATTTTAATTTTTTTAAGTCAGATTATTGTAAGATAAAATTAAGTGATAGTGAAATTAAAAGTTTTATTAATAAAGAAATAATAAATTACGAAGATGCTTTATTGTTTTCTTATATAAAGGGATATTTAGAAGGCTTTCCATATGAAAATAGTATTAAAGAAGTAATAATAGATGAAGCTCAGGATTATAATAAGCTTCAGTATATTATTATTTCTAAAATATTTAAAAAAGCAGATTTTACCATATTAGGAGATATTAATCAAAATATTAATCCTTATTATAAATATAATTCATTAGCAGATTTAAAAAAAGTTTTTAAAGAAGAATGTAAGTATATTGAACTTTTAAAAACTTATAGGTCATCTCCTGAAATAATTGAGTATACAAATAAGATTTTAAATTTGTCACATGTTAATGCTATTAGAAGAAAAACAAATAAACCAGTTATAATAAGAAAAAATATTAAAGATTTGAAAACGATGCTTATAAATGATATTAATTATTTAATAAATGAATATCAAAGCTGTGCAATTATAACTAAAGATATGAAAGAAGCAGATAAATTGTATAGCTTAGTAAAAGATTATTATGATATTTCTATAATTGATGGAAATACTAAGAAGTTTCATAAAGACTTAGTAATTATTCCGGCCTATATTGCAAAAGGTCTAGAATTTGACAGTGTATTAATATATAATAATAGAGAAAATTCATATAGAAAAAATGAGAGAAATTTGTTATATGTAGCATGTACTAGAGCTCAACATGAATTGTGTATTTACAATTAACTTTACATAAATTTACAGAAAAAAAGTACTCTTTTATTTATATAAATTAAATTTATTGTAAATAAAATAAGTTTATAGTAGAATTAAATTAAATAGCAAAGGAGAAGTTTGTTATGAATGATAAGAAAAAAAGAAATATTTTTCTAGCCATTATTTTTATTGCTATAGTAGCATTTATAATGTTTATCGCATATCTTAATTCGTTAAATGAGCAAGATGAAAATTGGGAAACTATAAAAAAGGGTACAATTACAATGAATTACAAAGATGATTTTAATGGTATAACTTTGAGTAATGCTAAGCCTTTAGAAGATAAGTATGGAATAGTTCTCTCTAATGAAGAACAAGTTTTTGATTTCGTTGTCAATATTAAGATAAAGAAAAAGAAAAGTGTTAAATATGAAATAACGGCTGAAAAGGATCCAGAGTCAGATATAAGTGATGATAAAATAAGATTATATTTACAAAGATGTACAGATGCTTCTACTTATCATGATGAGATATTATCTCCAACTATGTATACGCCTATAGTAGCTAAAGATGAATTTGGGGCAAAAGAGGGAGAGATGGTTTTAGATACTGGAACAGTATCTAAAACAATATCATATTATTATCGCTTAAGAATGTGGGAGACCTTAGAAGAAGGTAGCTCAAAAAAGGATACTGGAACATTTAAAATTAAAGTAAATGTATACAGCCATGATGCCGATGTTTTAGCAACAACTGATGAAAGCGGAGTTAACTCACCTAAATTAGTAGGAGATATGATTCCGGTAGTGTATGACCCTCAAACAATGTCTTGGTTAAAGGCAGATACATCAAAGGCATGGTATAATTATGATAATCAGATGTGGGCCAATGCTGTAACAATAAAAAATAGTTCTAAAAGAAAAGATTACAAAAACAGTAAAGCTGGAACATCTATTGCCATGGAAGATATTAATACAATGTGGGTATGGATTCCAAGGTATAGCTATACTCTCGGTAATTTGTATGGTTATAGGGTTGATAATGCACTACACCAAAACGTAGCGACCCCTGGAGCGTTTGATATCAAGTTTATTAATGTTGATACAACTGATAGAGGATCTGGTGTATATACCGGAGAAACTCCAGCTGAATATTATACGCCAACTGCCTTTTGTTTTGGTGATACATGTTCAACAACGAGAGAAGATGATGATAATATAGAATTATCTGGAATTTGGGTAAGTAAATTTGAAATTTCTGGAACGCTAGATAATATACATTCAATTCCAAATGTACCAAGTTTAAGGGAACAAAATATTGCAACATACTATAATGCCATTATGCAAGAACTTAATGGTAAAAAAGGGAAAAGTAAGTATGGCTTTTCTGGAAAATATTCATCACATATGATAAAAAACACTGAATGGGGCGCAATGGCCTATTTAAGTCAAAGTAAATATGGAAAGTATGGAAATGCTATATATACTGGTATAAATAAAGAAATTTCAATAAATAATTGTATTAGTTTTATAACTGGAGTAGGAGCAAATACAATTTCTGATGCAGCATCTGATTTATCATGTACATCAAATTCTTATATAACTGAGGTCGGACAATCTGCATCAACAACTGGTAATATTTATGGAGTATATGATACTTCAGGAGGAAGTTGGGAATATACAATGTCCAATTATAAAAATATTTTAGCATCTTCTGGTTTTACAGAAATGCCATCAGCCAAATATTATGATTTATATACAACAACAGTGGGATTAAAGGGTGATGCTACAAACATGGAGGGAACTCTTGGATTCTATAAAGATTATAGTTTGTTTGTAAATGAAAAGTATCCATGGTTTTATCGTGGCGGTGATTATAATGATACAACTAATGCAGGAATATTTGATTTTAATAATGAAACAGGTGAAGCAGGTATTAGTTTTTCAACTAGGATGATTTTAGCGGGTTGGTAATTATTAAAAGCTGATAATAAAAATTTTTATTACTAGCTTTTTCTATGTTAATTTTCCTCATATATTCCTATAGACATGTATTTTCGCAAAATTAACGATTTTGATATATAAAATATTAATCTCTAATAAAATTTTATTACAATTATTTAGGAATAGTTTTAATTTTTTAATCAATTTATGCTATAATAAATATCATTAGGAGGAATAAATGGAAAAATTATCTAAAGAAACACAAATAATAGCAGTAGAAAAAGTATTAGAAGAAATGCAAAAAAACTGAGGAATATGTAAAAAGTTGGAATGCCAGCTGGTATGAACAATTACTAAATGCACATTGTTTATCATTACATTATGAAATTGGCAGAGATGATATAAGAGATATGGAAAGAAAGTATGAACCTAGATATAAGTTAACAAATTCTTTTTATTCTGGAGATAGTATTGGAGTACCTCTTGCTAAAGAAACTCTGGTAGGAGATAATACATTAACAGGAGAAAGAAATTATAAATTTCGAATGCGAATTTGGAAGAATTGATTGGTATGGAATGACATCTCATAAATCAGAAAGATCCTTTTCTTTCAATAACAATGGAGAAATTAATTTTTCAAAAGAAGTAAAAAAAGACCTAACTCATAAGAATCCTAAAAAAATATCTTATGATGTAACATTTAATGTTTTATCAAGTGATTTTAGTATAGATATTGGACTTTCTAAATTATCTCAAGATTGGAGAAAAGAATTCATATATGATAATATTTCAATTTCTTTAACTGAAAATATTCTTACAAAAAAATTTAATGATATAGAAATTATTGAAGATTTAAATACGGGAATGAAATTAGTGATAATAGTAAAAAAACATGACAAACGAAATAGACAAAATAATGCTTCAATAGCTTTTGAAACTGTTTTAAATCCTGATGATAGTTTGGAAATGGGGGCAATTGTAATTAACACACATAAAGGTAATGGAAAAATAAATGGTACTTATAGATTTGATGTAAGTAGGAAAAAAGGAATTCACGCTAATTTTTATTCTAGAAAAGGTGTTAAAGTTGATTTAACAACAAATCTTATGTTATTAGAAACTGCAAATAATTTGTTATTACCAGTGCTTAATAGTAAAAATAGGGGTGATATAATTGTTTCTAATTTTGCTAATTCTACACAAAATGCTATTGCCAAAAATTTAAGTCAAAGAGTTCTAAGTTTCGATTCTTCTGATTTTAACATGGAAACTGTAAAACAAACTGAAGCAATGATAATAGAGATGCTAAAAACTATAAAAGGAGAATTACCTTTATCTGGTCTAGTTAAACGAATTAATAATTGTTTAAACTTGGTTAATAAACAACATAATTTAGAAATAGACGGTACACCTAAAACATTAAAGCTTGAAGCTAAAAATTAGTATTTAAAAGAAAGAGCCTGTAAATAAAAATAGTTTTGAAATTAGTTTATAAATTCGAGGATAACTGTTCAAAATAAAGTATTTATAGTGTATAATTACATTGGTTGATATATATGTGTTTACATTTATTGCTATTTACATAATTTTAGCGATAGCATTTATTCAATTTTATAAAATTGTTTTAAATACTTCGAAGAATGATGGAAAATTAACTGTGTTAGTTGGGTATTTTTAAAAGAATGAAATAATTTAGTAAAAAAATTAATATCTACATTTTTAATTATTATAAGTGTGTTTTTATAAAAGAGTAAAAATAAGTTAGGAGAAATATTATTATGTATGAAAAAGAAATATATACAAATTCAATATTAACTTTTGCATTTACAAATGATGGAAAAATTGTTGTTAGAAAAGATAAAAATGGTAAAATTGATACTCTTCCTTTGATTTTTATGGGCTATCGTGATAAAAATAGTAAAACTGATTATGACGATGGTATTTGGATAATGAATAGTATGGATGAATATGAAGAAAGAATTGCAACGTTTTTTGCTTATCATTTAAGAAATAGTAGAAATGCTATTTTAGATGGTTGGCTTATCGGGAATAAAAATAGTTTGTTAGATGTTGGATACCTTTACGAAAAAATTGCAAGTTATCAAATTCAAGAGATGAAAACTATAAACACCTCTTCCTATATAAGGGTTAATAGAGGTTTATATGATTGGGGCACAAATCAGAATGGGCAAAAAATAATTAATAAAATAGAAACTAGATATATTGTTTTATCTAGTGATGAAAATATTGAAAATTTCCCAGAATTGGAAACTAAAGATATTGAAGAATTAAAGGGGAATTTTAGTTTATTATCTAATAAAATGTTAATAGGTATAACAGGTGAGGATGGAAAAATTATGGAATCATTTATTAGTAAATTAAATTCTCTAAATAAAAGTACTTCATCTAAAAAATAGATGCAATTTAGCATAACAGACCAGATATTATTGGATGAGGGAAATTAACTAGTAAAAATAACTTACTTCTTTATGATAAGTTAATAATAACACACTATTAAGTACTAAGTTGGTAAATCAACAAAAATAGTACCAACTATTTAAGTCGGTACTAAACTGAAATAATTTTAGGATAGTAGAGTCTGTAAATAGACAATTTCGAAAATATACAAAAACAAAATCTGTATTTCCAACAGATATGTCCCTATTAAAGTGTCTATATTTATCTACTAAAAAATATATCAAAAAAATGGGACCAAGCATATAGAAATTGGGGAACAATATTATCTGAATTATCCATTATGTTTGATGGTAGAATTTAGTTCTTTGAAATTTATTATTTATATGTTATTATTTTAATAACAAAAAGAAGTAAGAATTAACTTACTTCCTATCGTGGAAAGTTCCATTTACACAGAATTCCTTACACACTCGGATAGTACCTAACTCTTCAAATTATTTTGCTTTTTTGCTTTTTTTTACATATCAAAAATACTGATAAAATTTTATGCAAGCATGCTTTTTTAATTGACAAATCTATCAATTCTAATCTATAAATGTTGTATCATAGATTTAAACATTTTAAAACTCGAATTATAAATAGCCCGAGTTTCTTATCAATCTGGTGTCGATGGAACAGTAATCTACAACTTTTCCTAAACATCGGTGTAAGAATCAATCACTAAATATAGTTTAGCAAATAAAGAAATAAGTAGCAATAATTTTATGCTACTTTCTTCTTTTCGATAATATTGGACCTTTATCTATTTGAGTAGATTGTACTACTTCTTTTTCTTCTAATAGTTCACTTTTTAAGTTTTCTAATGCTTGCTTTTGATCACTAATTCTTAATTTTTGTGGAATTGGTGAAATAGTTTCTTCATCTTTTTTATCCTCTTTACTATCATTTAAATCTATACTTGTACTATTTTTTAAAGCATCAATAAATGTTTTTGCATCTCCATATTTTTCCATCCCTGCTTGAACAACAGTTTTCCAAGCTTCAATAACCTTTTTCTTTTGTTCTTCAACAGTTAATCTAGATGCCGAACCACTAACTTTTAAAATAGTAATATCATCTAATGATTCACTCCATTCGTAATATATCTCACTATGCTCATTGCCATCATTAATTTTAATTGATGTTGCTTTTGATAATCTTATTTCTGATTTTAAAGGTACAACAAGTGCATTTAACCCTGTTGGCTTTTTTTTATATTCTGTTTTTTCTATTTCTGACATTTCTTCTAAAGCATCGATTATGCTTAATTGATCTAGTATCATTGGTCTAACATTATTGTATTGTATTGTTCTTTGGAATACTTGTATCACATTAAATATTGGTATTAACATTGATAGAAGTGTAACCTTTGTTGCATTTGGATTTAATTGCTTTCCTAATTCTGAGAGCCTTTTTACATCAACTTTATACCCAGCATCTGCAACATCCTTAAGCATTCTCAATTCATTTGCTGTTTCCATACCGAAACTTGCAATACTTGTTCCTAACCATAAAATTAAAAATTCCATATAAATCTCCCTTTTTTAAGTAGTTTATATACTATTACATTTACACGCTGCTGTCAAGTATAATTTTATAGAACTTGCATTTTACTATTTAACTAAGCATAACTTATTGAAATGATATTGCAATCTATTTCTGTAAATTCTTAAATTTCTATCTCAAAATTATCTTTATTTCTGCCATTGTCACGATCTTTGCCATAATCATAATCTTCTTTAATACTAGTTATTTCCTTATCATCAATAATACCATAAGTATATAAATCTTTTGAAAACTCCATATGTTTTTCTCTTGTTTCCTTTTTAGAAAATATTTTATTTTTAATAAGTTTAATAAGCTTCGTAAACTTATTTATCAAATGTTCAAGACTAAATTTAAAGAGCGATTTTCTTCTTTTAAATCATTTATTTTTTCATCTTTAGTTTTCATATTTTTTGCAAGAGCTTTAAATCTTAAATTAAGAGCTTCATTATTTTCAGTTAGTAATCTAATCTTTTCTCAATTTTTTTTAATTTCTCATCAAGCATTACTTAAAGTAACTGATAAAATTTGAATTTGTTTAAATTTTTCATTTATTTTATTAACTGAATCAATATAAGATACTAATTTATCCTTGTCTTCTTGTTTTAACACATACTTTTTTAGGACGCTTCAATTTTTATAAAAAAAATAAGTTAATGTTCTTTGATATGCTCTAGAATTCTTTTTCTTTTGTACTTGGCATTCTTCCCATAATTCTTTTGAAATAATTGGCTCTACAACATTTGTGTAATAAGTTGGATGTTTTGATCTTTCACTTGTTCTTTCTATTTCATTTTGACTAACTGAAGTAAGTAACCTAGCAACTAATTTACCATTAACATTTGTAGTATTAATATCATCATTTGCACAATCCAGATATGAATTATTTTCTTCTAAAAACTTCATAATATGTTTCATATCATATACACTTCTAGTTGATCTATCTAACTTTAATACAACAATCGTATTACATTTTTTATCTTTAATATCTTTTAATAATATATCAAAAGCAGGTCGTTTATTACCTGCTTTAGCACTTATTCCAGCATCTTAATATCATACTTTAAACTCATACATTGCTCTTAAAAGCTTCTCTTGCTTGATCTTCTGTACTAACACTAATGTATATTCCTGCAATCTTTTTGGCATCATACTTTAAATCGTCTCCTTTTTCTTATTTTCAAAAAGAGAGAAGTAAAGGAACTACACAATTTCTTATGTAGTTCCTTAAACTGATGACATTGAGGAAGAGGTACAACAACTTTTTTGAATTAAATATTAATATATATCATTTTATAAAACTTTTAGTACTTTATCTTTTCTTTATTAGTGTGTACCTACTTTTATCGAACATTTGCCATGGAGTAAAATTATTACCTTCTGTATGTCCAGATATAGCAAAGTTGGTAAATCCATAACTCGCTAGAAATTCTTCGCTTTTTTCTAACTGTTTAACAAGATTTCTAATGACGCTTAATCATATAAAATCTGGTATTGGCTGATATTCTTCAGGAATATATTTAGAAAATACCTTTGAATTTAATCCAATTGACTTTAAAAATTCTATTCTTTCCATTCTCGATACTTGATAATTTTCATTACTTATTTGATAAGTTTGATATTCTTTAAAATTTTCAATACTAAGTTTTCTTAAATCATACCAAGGAATAAAATATCTTTCATGTGTGCAAATACTTTTTGAAACTTCTCTTCCATCAAAACCTTTTGATACAGCATCGATTATAACATCTTTTCCTAAATCAATACCAACTGATATTCCTGCCCACCTTTCATATCTTTCTGTTGGCTCGCTAATTATATTAAATAAGACTAATACTCCTAGTGGATCTTTTTCTTTTACTCTAATTAAAGTATTATAAAAGTCGTTATTTTTTCCAGCATTTTCTATATCCAAAATAGGAGTTCTTCCTTTTAATGTATCAACTCTATTTTGAGCAAAGCTATCAAAATATTCTTTATTGTTTAAATAGTCTTCTTCACTTTCAACTAATGTTAAATCCCTTATTGGGCTTAATTGTGGGAAAAAATATAATAAATTTAACATATCACTTGTTCTATAATATTGCATCATTTTTTGTTTGTCATCAATATTATTTATATTTAGCATAGAGAATCAGCTCCTTAAGAATATTGATTTTGTCAATATGCAAGTGTGTTTTACTAAATTGACAAATATATCAATTTCAATCTATAAATATTTTATCATAAATTTAAACATTTTAAAACTCGAACTGTACTAGTCCGAGTTTGATATCAATCTGGTGCGAATGACGTAGTTATTTACAACCTTTAAATAATGCTATTGCAACTTTTTATAAAAGTCTTTTTTCCAATTCATCCTTTTACCATTACTTCTTATATAATTTAAGGAACCATATCTGTAGTTTCTATCTGTTAAAAATTCTATTTTTTCAATCTCTTCTAAATTAATTCGCCATATACAACCTTGCAAAATATCACTATTAGTAGTTATACATTTATCAAAACTTTCCCGAATTTCATCACATATTTGTAAAAAAGCTTTATCTGTCCTATGGGAATCAAATTTATCTTTTCTGACAAAAGCTTTTAAATCATCACTAGTTATATTATAACTTAATAATTTATTATCAAATTGTTCTTTATCTTTTAATGAAATGGGAATATATATGTTACTAAGCAGAAAAGAATATCGTCTGAAGTCGGTAATAAAGACATCTTTCTTATTTTTATGAAAAGTTATTTTTACATCAAACCCTTCTACCGGCTCTCCTTTGTGCTTAGGGGGACAAATATTATTATAACATTTTACCCAACACCAAATAGGATATTTAACTTTATATTTGTTTTCTAATGATTGATTCATTTTTTCTAACACCCATTGATAGGTAGGTCCTGCTTTTTTGACATCAATATATTTTTCATTACACTCTAAATACCCTTTATTGATTAAACTTTTTAAAGCATCTAACGATTGAAAAGTTATTAGTTTCATATACTCACCTAAAAATATTATACACTGTAATTTTGTTTATGACAAAATATTTAACCCCTAGGTATTTTGACAAGTATATCAAAATGACCTGATGAAAATAAAAAAATTTATTTGTTCGCTTGTTTTATATATTTTAATATTATATATTATATAATTTTTATTAGGAAATACTATAACTGTTGAGTACTTGCCAACTTCTTATGGGAAGGAGGCTTGATATTTATGAAGAGAAATGATTTATTAATCTCGTTTCTAATATTAATTATCATTTTATTAATAGTCTCTTTAATGATTCTATGTATAAAAAAATAGTACTCAATCTGCAATAGATTAAGTACAAACTCTTGTTAGGGTAAGTACTCAACATGCAAAAGTTAAGTATTTCCCTTTTTTATTTTATGCAAGTTTCCTTGACATATTCATCATAACATAAAAAAGAACTTTTTGCAAGTTCTCTATATCAAAGTTCGAATAGTTCGAACAGAAACGTCACTGGTGCCCTAAAGGAAGGAGTTTGCCAACTTTTATAAACAATGATTTTTATTATAATTTTCTATATATTTTGGAAAAATTTGTAGCCAATTATTTAGTTCTTCAGTATTTTCAAAAGAATATAATTTATAACCTTCTTTAGTATAACGTTTAAATTTCAAATTTAAAAAACTTTCGATAAATTTTTGACCATCTAAGGTTTGTCCCTCAGCACAAATATTCAAAAACTTTATACCATTATTAGAAAAATACTCTAATTTATCTTTTAAGCCTTTTAACAATAAACTTAGTACTAATTTTTCATCTTTATAAGAAGGATGAATGGCTATAGCAGAGAACAACAGATAATAAGAAGAATTTTTCTTGTATTTTAATAAAGTATAACTATTTATTTCAGTATCTTCTAATTCGTTTTTCATAAATTTATTAAATTGTTCGTTTGATAAAGGCAGAATAGTTATTTCTCCCACGATTTTATCATTTTGAATATCTTTAATAAAAATATGTATATCATGATTTTTATTGTCCCAACTTATAGTTTGCTTAACACTAGCGATTGTTGATGGCTCAAAATAATTTCTTTCGATATCCCATACATCCTTAAAATCTTTAACTTTATGTTTATATTCAATTTCATATTTCATGCTATCACCCTTGAAAAAAATAATTAAATCACGCGTATTGGTTGACAATATGCAAGTGTGTTTTCTAAATTGATAAATATATCAATTCTAACTGTAAAAATTATAGCATAACTTATAACATATTAAAACTCGAACTATAAAAATCCGAGTTTACTATCTTTCTGGTGCGGGTAACAGGAGTTGAACCTGCACGTCTATGACACTAGATCCTAAGTCTAGCGCGTCTGCCAATTCCGCCATACCCGCAAAATAAATGGTGGACCCTACAGGACTCGAACCTGTGACCGCCCGGTTATGAGCCGGATGCTCTAACCAACTGAGCTAAGGGTCCATTGCCATTTAATAATAACATATATTTTTTTAACTTGCAACCCTAAAAATAATAAAAAAATAGCACTCTTACTTGACAAGTGCTAAAAAAAGACTATAATTATTAATTGAAAGAGGGATGATATTATGTATAATCAAAATGAGCAAGAAGAAAATGTATTTGAAAAATATGGTAGAAATATCACTCAAGCAGTTAAAGATAATAAAATAGATCCAGTAATAGGAAGAGATGAAGAAATCAGAAATATTACAAGAATTTTATCTAGAAAAACCAAAAATAATCCTGTGTTAATTGGCGAAGCCGGAGTAGGTAAGACCGCAATAGTTGAAGGACTTGCTGAAAGAATAATCAAAGGAGATGTACCAAATAGCCTAAAAAATAAAACAGTTTGGGAACTTGATATGGCCGCATTAATAGCAGGAGCAAAATACCGTGGTGAATTTGAAGAAAGACTCAAAAAAGTATTAAATGAAGTAAAAAAATCAGATGGAAATATAATAATGTTTATAGATGAAATCCATACTATTGTATCAAGTGGGGAAGCAGCAGGTGGTATGGACACATCAAATATTTTAAAGCCAATGCTAGCTCGTGGAGAAATTCGTTTAATTGGTGCTACAACTTTAAATGAATATAGAAAATATATAGAAAAAGATAGTGCCTTAGAAAGACGTTTTCAAAAAATAAAAGTAAATGAACCAACAGTAGAAGATACTATCACAATTTTAAGAGGTCTCAAAGAAAGATTTGAAATACATCATGGTGTTACTATAAAAGATAAAGCTTTAATATCAGCCGCTACTTTATCTAATAGATATATAACAGAACGTTTTCTGCCTGATAAAGCTATTGATTTAATCGATGAAGCATGTGCCACTATTAGAGTCCAATTAGATAGTGTTCCCGAAAAATTAGATAAATTATCTAGAAAAATAATGCAATTAGAAATAGAGAGGCAAGCATTAAAGAAAGAGAAGGATGAACTTAGTAAGAAACGCCTCGAAGAAATAAGCAGTAGTTTAGAAAAATTAAAAAATGATGAATCTCTTTTAAAAGAAAAATGGAATAAAGAAAAGGAAATAATAGATAAAATAAAGGATAAAAAGAGTGAAATAGAAAAAAGCAAGTTTGAACTTGAAAAAGCAGAATCAGTTTATGATCTTGAAAAAGCTGCTAGACTTAGACATGGAACTATTCCTCAATTAGAAAAAGAGCTTTTGGAACTTAGAAATAGTACAAAAAATCAGATATTAAGTGATGTTGTAGAAGAAGATGATATTGCAACAGTAATATCTCGTTGGACTAATATTCCAATTAGTAAATTAGTAAGTAGTGAGAAAGAGCGTTTGCTTAATCTTGAAGAAAACTTGAAAAAAAGAGTAATAGGGCAAGATGAAGCTTTAAAACTTGTAAGTGAAGCAATACTTCGTAGTAGAAGTGGAATTAAAGACCCTGATAGACCAATAGGTTCATTCTTATTTCTTGGAACAACTGGAGTAGGAAAGACGGAAGTTGCTAGAAGTTTAGCATATGAATTATTTGATGATAGCCATCATATAGTTAGGATTGATATGAGTGAATATATGGAAAAGTTCTCAGTATCTCGTCTTATTGGTTCTCCTCCTGGATATGTTGGTTATGATGATGGAGGCCAATTAACAGAAGCAGTAAGAAGAAATCCATATAGTGTTGTATTATTTGATGAAATAGAAAAAGCTCATCCTGAAGTTTTAAATTTACTTCTACAAATATTAGATGAAGGTCGACTTACAGATTCTAATGGAAGATTAGTAGATTTCAAAAATACAATTATTATAATGACATCAAATCTTGGTAGCGAAAAAATATTAGAGGGAAATAAAGATCAAGTTATTGATGATATTAAAAAATACTTTAGACCAGAATTTATTAATCGAATAGATGAAGTAATAATTTTTAATTGTTTAACTAAGAATGCTATAACTAAAATATTAGATAAAATTATTAAAGAATTAGAAGAAAGATTAAAATATTCTAATATACATATTAATTTAACAGAGAAATTAAAAGATTATTTAATAGAAAATGGTTATAGTGAAATATATGGAGCTAGACCATTAAAAAGATTAGTTACTAGTACCTTAGAAACTATTCTTGCAAAAGAAATAATTAAAAGTGATATAAAACCAAATACAACCATTACATTTGATTATAAAGATGATAATATTGTAATAAAAAAGATTTAAGAAATTTAAAATCTTTTTTTGGTGTGCCGTGCATGGCATATATCTAGTTGGTGAAAGTCCAATACACGCGTAGGTATCGACGAAGTGT
>CANQWY010000016.1 GCA_947627675.1 uncultured Bacilli bacterium | reverse complement strand
ACCCCCCCCCCATTAGAACAGTTGTTTATTTTTTTCATTTCTTTCCTCCTACTTTCCCTTATAATACTTTTATTTCTTTTCTTTTTTTGTCGTATTATAGGGCTCTATTCTTATATTTACATATTACACCTAACTTCTGGTATTTGTAAATACCTTATTTTTTTATATTTATTAAACTATAAAAAAAGCCATTCCATTTAGAAATAACTTTTTATAATGTTTTCAATTAGTTAAGATAATATATCATAAAATTTAAATATCCTGCAAATATAAGCCATAACAAATAAGGAATATTTATATATGCCGCTATTTTTTTAATATTATAAAACCTGCCAATCATTATAATTACTAAAATAACTAAAAATACTAACCAAAAAAATGCAAATAAGAACCACTTAAAATAAAAGAATATCAATGTCCATAAAGAATTAACCACTAGTTGAATAAAATAAATTTTAATTGCATTTGCTTTATTTTTATCATTACTTTCACTAATAATATATAAACTTATTCCCATCAAAAAATATAGGATACTCCAAACTATCGGAAAAACAATTGCATTTATATCTATAGGTTTTACTAAGTCTTTATAAAAAGAATTATCACTTAAAAATCCAAATAATCCTCCTATTATAAAGGTAATTAAAATACAAAATATGAGTTTTTTATAATTAATTTTCATATCATCACCATTATAATTTTATGAAATAATACTAATTTTATACTAATACCTAAAATTATTCTTAATTTTTGAATATAAATTATTAGCATAAGAAAAATCGGCTATTTCAAAAAAATTATCCAAATAATTTTTCTTATCATTATAATAATTTAAATAATAAGCATGCTCCCATAAATCAACAGTAAATATCGGAATATTATTTGAAAAAATGGGATTATCTTGATTAGTATAATTTTTTATAACTAAATCATCATTATCTACTTCTAAAAAAGTATAACCGCTTCCTTTTAATTTAAGACTTATATTAATAAATTCATTTATAAAATCTTTTATTGATCCATACTTTTCAATTAAATCTTTTTTTAAGATTCCTTCTACCTTACTTTTATTTTTACTCATACATTTAAAATAAAGATTATGATTTAAAACTCCCCCTAAATTAAATAAAATATCATCTTTATTTTTAAAGTTATAATTATTAATATTTTTAGCAAGATTTTCTATACTAACATCAAATAAAAAATTATTTTCAACCAATAATTCATTTAAATTATCTAAATATTTTTTAGCATGTTTATTATAATGTAATCCCATAGTATGAGTATCTATATATGGTTCTAAATCTTGATATAAATAATTTAGATTCTCTAACTTATACAAAAAAACACCTCCAATTTAATTATAGAGGTTTAATTTTAACTTATAACTATTATCTCTTACTTTTTATATCTTGCTTTTCAAATCTATATTTTTGATTATTTTTATTTACTTCATCAACAAATAAATTATATGGTCTAACCCACAAGGGAGCATTTTCGTATAATCCCCTATAAATAACCATTTTTTCTAATGTTTCACTATTTGTTGCAATATCTTCTACTATATAAAAATCACCTTTATAATGCCTATAAATACCTTTTACTTCTACATCCATATTAATACCTCCAAAAATATTTTATCATATTTTCCTATATTATAAAAGTTGTTTCATCAATAAACTTATAATTTGTTTTATATTTTAATTCCCTAATTAATTTAAACATCGCTTCATCCTTTTTCTTGGCTTCTATCATAATATCAATATCAGTATCTAAATTTTTAATGCTTTCTAAAAAATCAATAAAACTATCACTATCTATATAATCATTATGACTTCTTATATCTTTTTTAGTTTTATTCTTTGGAGATGAAAAATGCATTTTAACTTTTTTATTTTTAAAACTTTTTACAATATCTTCATAATTAAAATTACTTTTATTACAAAAGTTATGATGAAAATCAAAACATATCGGAACTCCTATTTTTTTATTTAAATAAAGACAATCTTCTACTGTAAAGATTTTATCATCATTTTCTACTACAATTGTTTCTTGAATATATTTAGGTAGCTTTTTAAAATTATTTATAAATCTAGTTAATGATTTATCTTTACCAAAAGCATTACTTCCAATATGCAAAATTAAAGTTTTATCTTTTATATTAAATGCCTTTAGTAGATTATAATGATAAATTAATATTTCTATACTATTTTGAACTACTTCTTTATTTACACTATTTAAAACACAATATTGATTAGGATGGAAGTCTACTCTTAAATTATTTTCATTAATTAATTTTCCTATTTTATCATAATATTTTTGATATTTATTGATATACTCGATATTTACATCTTTTTTGGTCGCCAAAGGAATAATATTAGATGATAATCTATAAAAATGAATATTATTTCTTATATTATAAATAAGAATTTTTTCCAAAGCCAAAAAGTTAGATACAATTATCTGATCTAACTTTTTATTATTTTTCTCTTGGGAATAAGAAGTATATGTATAAGTACTAGATGAAGTTGTATTACTTATTGTTTCACTAATACAAGCATAGCCGAGTCTAATTTTCATTTATAAATCACCTAATACTATTATTGCTATTTATTAAAAAATTATAATACTTTATATTTTTTTTAAACACTTAGCATCTATTGAATCACTAATATCAATACTATCAATAGTTCTTTTAAAATCATTTATTGTATAATCATTTGCATTTAAAGTATTATTAATAATTATTTTATCTTTACTATGCTGGTCATTATCAATAATTTCTGCATAGCTTAAAAATTCTAAAATTTTATCTTTTTGATATAAATTAATAATTTCATCAGTCCAAACTATAGCATAATAGTTTAAAATTTGAATAAATATATCTCCTGTTTCTGCTAACAATTCAAAAAGTGATAATTTTTTAAAATTTAAATCTGGATATTTCTTTCTGTATATATATTCTAGATTTCGAATATCAGTTCCTTTGTTATTCATACTACTATAAGTTTCATCACTAGTTATTAAAATAGAGCCACCTTCTATATTAGGAAAAGACGATGTTTCCCATTCTCTTTCAAATAATCCAAAAAATTTATTATTTGGATTTATTAAGTAATGACCTCTTTTTTTAATAGCAGGAACATTAAAATCTTTAAATGCTCTTTCTAAATTAAATATTCTAAATTTTTGAAGATTTTCTTGATCCTCTCTTGATAAATTATTATTTTTCTCTCTTAAAAACAATGAAACAATGTTTTCGACTTCTGCACTTGTTGTATAAACAACATCAAAATCATCGCCTCTATCATTATAAATATAAATTTTATAGTTAGCTAGTGAACTAAGTATATTGATATCATTTTTTAATTTTTCACTACTTTCTTTATCTATATCTTTGTTAATTGCAACACTAATTATAAAATCATCATTTATAGGTGACAATTTTACTCCTTCAACATATCTTATTAAAGAATATTTAGAGTCAATATACTTTCTATAAACATCTTCAAAATAAGTATTATAATTACTTTTTTCTAACATTTTCTTTTCTTCAATTACTATATTATTATTAAGATTTACATTTAGTGGTATCTCACTTCTTACTCCGTCTTTATATAAATAAGTTGTTCCTATATTCATATTACCTCCCATTTATTTATATGTTAAAATTGCCATTTTTAAATACTACTAATTTATTACCATCAAAAGTTTCTACTTCAATTTCTAAATCGTTTGTCCCAATCATAAAATCAACATGGGTATCAGATTGGTTAACTCCACTTAAAAGTAGTTCTTCTTTCGTCAAATTATTACCATTTTTTAAGCATTCCCTAAAACCATCTCCTAAAGCTAGATGGCATGATGCATTTTCATCAAATAAGGTTGTCCCAAAAATCAAATTAGTATTTGAAATTGGAGAATCATAATTAACTAATGCCACTTCTCCTAAATAGCATGAATTATTATCATTTTTAATAATCTCGGCTAGTACATTATAACCGGTTTCTGCATTAAAATCAATAACTTTTCCATTTTTAAATTTCAAATAAAAATTATCAATTACTTCTCCTAAAAATACTAATGGCTTAGAATTATATACTATTCCTTCAGTTTTCAAATAATTAGGTGATGAAAAAACTTCATAACTAGGCATATTTACAAACATATCTAAATCTCTATCAAGACAAGCACTACTCCATAAGCTATCTTTATTCATATATATAGTTAAATCTGTTCCCAAACTATTTTTGTAGTGCATACTTTTAATATTCAAATTATTAAGATAATTTACTTTTTCTGCTAAGTTATCTAAATATTTATCCCAACTTTTAATAGGACTTTCTTTATCTACCATACACATTTTAAAAATAACTAAAAATAATTCTTGATAGGCATTATTACTATTTGGAAAAATATCTTTTGCCCATATTTCATTTGGTAGAGCTGCAATACACCAAGGAATTTCATAAGATATTTCTTTTTCTCTAAATAATTTTCTGGTTTTTCTATTTATATATCCTGCCATAGTAATTTTTTTTGAATCAATATCATCCATAACATGGGGAAATTCAGACGTAAAAATTAAAAAACTGGCATTACGTTCTGCATAAATATTCCATATTTCTTTGTTAAAATATGGATCTTTTTCAATATCTTCCAAAGAAATATTTTTTAGCTTATCATGTGTAATAAAAATATCTTCACAATCAAAACCTATATCATTAATTCCCATTTCATTAGCCTTTATAACTAATTTATCTATAAAATCTTGATTTGTTTTGTTATAACTAATAAATAATGATTTACTTTTCTTAAAATTAAGACATTTATTTAATAGTAAATCAATATATTTTTCTTCTAAAATATTTATATCATTCATAAGTTAAGCCTCCTAGATAACTTTTTTATAACACACATATTATAACATATGCTACTACAGTTTTCTATATTGGTATTATTTTATTAATAACTATTTCAATTGATAAATATATATACTGCAAAAAAACTGTTATGAATATATTATTTCTTTCACAACAGTTATTATAACATTATAAATATAATTATTTTAGATAAAATCTACCAAATAGAAAGGACAGCACGCGAACCACCGTAGACGCCAGTACCACCACTGCCGGAGGTGAAGTAGAAAATGCCAGCAAGAAGACCATCGCCATAGTGACCGCCATAACTGAACCAAGGATTAGAAGAACTTACAAATGATTGAAAATCTCTATAAAAGCCAGCCGTTCCATCTGCGTTTGTCGCATCTCCTTTGATTCCTGTTGTTCCAGTATATAAATTATAATATTTTTTATCTATACCTGCTAAATTACTTTCAAAACCTGATTTTGTTAAATCACTCTCAGATAAATATCCCATGACTCTGTCCCAAGTTCCTCCAACAGTATCATATATTCCATATATTGTTCCGGTTGTACTGGCTCCGGTTCCAGTTGTTTCTTCATTATATTGATGTTTACATGTATCTGATTTGTTTGAACCACTGCTACTTCCGCTTCCTGGTTCTCCTTTACTACAGCCTGTTAATGTTCCATTATTATAGTAATCATTTATATAAATCTCTTTATTAGCATTTATATATTTTGAGTTACCATATTTTCCATATTTACTTTGACTTAAATAGGCCATGGCTCCCCATTCCGTATTCTTTATCATATGGGTATCATAATTTTCTCCACTTAAACCATATTTTGTAGAACCATTTTCATTATTCATTTGTGTTTGTATAGCATCAAAAAATGCTTGATTTGTTTGGTTTCTTAAACTTTCTACATTTGGCTTTGATTCTATATTCTCTATTGTTCCGGTAAGTTCAAACTTACTTATCCAGATTCCTGGTAACTCTTTATTTCCTTCATCACTTCTTGTTGTATCACATGTATCTCCCCAGCAAAATGATGATGGTGTATAATAGTTTTTTGCTGTTTCTCCTATATAATGTCCACTTCCTGTTTCTATTGTATTTGTATCTACAAATTTGATGTCAAATGCTCCTGGTGTTGCTTGACTTGGTTCACTTGCATTTGCTAACATTGTTCCATATGGACTCTTTAAGGTATAACTATATCTTGGTATCCATACTAACATTAAGTTTACATCTTCTAAGTTTATTTCTGCTCCTACCGCTGCACTTTTGTATTCTTCTCTTTTTTCTGCCTCTTTTATCGTTACGGCATTGGCCCATATTTGTTTATCATAATCATACCAATCATTATCACTATTTTCTTTATTTGCTTTTACCCATTTTGTTCCATTGTATTTTACTGGTATCATATCTCCTACTAGTTGTGGTTTATTAAAATGTTCTGCTGCATTTATTATTACTCCATCGCTTCCATACACATTTACTTTTATGGTGAATGTTTTCTTTTCTTCTGTTAATTCATATGTATCTGCTATCCACATTCTTAATTTATAGTAATATATTGTTGTTTCATTTGCGCTTCCAACATCTAAGACCATTTCTCCTCTTTTAGCTCCAAATTGATCTTTATCTGCTAGGGGCTCATAGTAACTTGGATTATCTACTGCTTGATAGTTATTTTCATTTTCCGTTGATTTTTCTAAATAGATTCTTACTTCATTATCTTGTAAAGTACTGCCGTCTTGTTTTTCAGCTGTTACTTCATAGTTTATTGTTGTTTTTCCAACAATATTTATATTTACTGTGAAATCAAATTCGTTATTTTCTCCTGTTAACTCTTTTCCTACTTCATCTGATGTTGGAATAGCATTACTTAAACTTATTCCATTACTTCCTTCATTATAGGCCATTGTTATTGTTCCGGTTGTTATTACGTTTTCTTTTTCTCCTATTCCACTATAGGTGAAAGCTGCATAGCTTATTCCTATTACTAGTATTATTAACGTTATTATTCCTATTAGGGGTACTATTATTTTTTTATTTACTGTTCTTCTAAAGTACCCCCCCCCATTAGAACAGTTGTTTATTTTTTTCATTTCTTTCCTCCTACTTTCCCTTATAATACTTTTATTTCTTTTCTTTTTTTGTCGTATTATAGGGCTCTATTCTTATATTTACATATTACACCTAACCTCCGGTATTTGTAAATACCTTATTTTTGACTTGCTGTTAATTTAGAAATAAAAAAGAGACCGCTCTCCTTAATTTAATCTTAATCTTTACCTTTACCATAGACGTTAACAGTAACTTTATATGTTTGAGAAGTACCAGTAAGTTCATAAGATGAATCAACCCACATTCTTAAACGATAATATATTTTTTGAGTAACGCCATTATTGTCACCAGTAGAATTTACAAAAGATCCTTGATCAAGTAACATTGTTTCTTTTTCTGCTACATATTTATGATCAGCATCTGCTTCAAATTGTTTTGGTGAAAAAACCTGAGTATAATTACCATCTGTATTATCTTCGCTTTTCTCTAAATATAATTTAATTTTGTCGTCTGCTATTGTACTTGAAGGATCTTTTACAGCAACTACTTCATAATCAATAGTAGTTTTACCAGTTATTGTTGCTGATACCGTAAAATCGAACTTATCTTTATCTCCACTCAGTGCTTTACCAGTAGTATCATCCATTGGTATCGCATTTTGTATATCAATTCCATTTGTAGGTTCATTATAAGCCATAGTAACAGTACCAGTAGAAATGGTATTAGTTGTTGTACCAGCTTGAGTATAAGTAAAAGCAGCGAATGAAATACCTACAACAGCAACAATCAAAATTGCTACTCCAAGTACTGATAATAATACTTGTTTTGATGTATTATTATTTTCTTTTTTATTATCCTTTATTTCTACCACGTAGAAATAGAAAGGCGTGAAGCACGACTACTCCTAGCATCACCACCGTCACCGCTGAAGAAAAAAATACCTGCAGTGGAACCATTATAATAATGACCGCCACGATAAAACCAAGGATTGGAAGAATTTACAAAATATTGAAAGTCTCCATAAAAGCCGGCTGTTCCATCGGCATTTGTCGCATCTCCTTTTATTCCCGTTGTTCCTGTATATTTATTATAGTATTTTGCTTCTGGCATAGTAGTAAATCCTGATTGAGATACAACACTATTGAAATTTCCCATCACTGCTTCCCATGTTCCCCCTGAAGATAGGTCGAAAGACCTATCATTTTTGTTTTGCCAAGTATTTATAAGGGTTTGCACACATTTGAATAAATAAAAAGAGATGATTACCTCTTATTCACCTCTTATTTTTTTAATTTTTCATATTTTTTAGTTGATTTAATATGTCATTTATGGATACTCCATTATTACATAAATTAGCTATTGTATCTATGACTTCATTTGAATGTGAAGTCTGTATTTTATCTATATTGTTTATTACATCTATAACTGAATTTAATGCACTTTCAAATATGTGGGTATAAGTATTTAATGTTTCTTCAACTTTAGTATGCCCTAAATATTTTGCTACAATTGTAACGTTTGCTCCATTATTAATCAACAAAGAAGCACAACTGTGTCTAAAGTCATGAATTCTAATTTTTTTAACTTTGGCTTTTTTACAAATTATTCTTTGACGACTGCGTGGATTATCTGCAACTATTGGTATATCAGCTTGTCCAAATACAAACCATGTTGGTTTAAAATTAGAATGTTGTGAAATATTATTATATAGTTGTAATAAATGTTCATATAAAGTATTACACATAGGTAATGTTCTAATGCTACTTTTTGTTTTAGGAGTTGTAAATTTCCAATTTTTACTAGTATAACGTGTAGGAATTTGCTTATTTATTCGTATTGTTTTTTTATAAAAATCAATGTCTTCCCAAGTAAGTCCTCTCATTTCGCCATTTCTTAAACCACAATAATAAAGTGTTTCAAATAGACAAATATATTTTAAGTCAGTTTCATAACTGATGAATTGTTTAAATTCATCATAGGTATAAAAATCCATTTCTTTTGGTATTTCATTTGGGTTAGTGAAATTAGTCATTTTATTATAAACAGAATTAAAATTAAAATTGTAATATTTTGATCCAAAATTTAAAATTGCTTTTAAAAATTTAAGAATATCGTTCTTATAACTTGTAGCTAAATTCTTATTATTTATATTTTTTTTCCATGTTTCAAAATGGTTTATATTAAAGTCCTCTAGTTTTATATTATCTAAATATTCTAAAAAAGGAACTCTATCATAATAAGTCTGAAATGTTGTTTCTTTTACTTTGTCTTTTTGATACTCATAGAATGCAAAATATAAATCTTTAAATTTCATATTTGTATTATCAGATTTGTCTTTTATAGAAGCAAGAAACTCTCGTTCTGCTTGTTGAGCTTCTTTTTTTGTAAAATATTTTCCACTCATATGCTGATTCCGTTTTCCAGAAATATCCACATAGGGAACTCTAAAATACCAACTTCTCCCATCTTTAGTAATTTTGTTTTTCCTTTTTTCTTGATATATAGCCATTTTTAATATGCCTCCATTCTTGAAGCAAGTTAGTGTCGTTAGAACTAACTCTTTTTTGCCTTCTATATTAATTACGAATTAGTGAATACTCCCATTGAGCATTTTTAGTTAAATTTATTATTTTTTTAAAAACTTGACACTAATTTGACACAAAAATGATAAAAATTTGATTAAATTTTCATTTTTTATTCATTTTCTCAATTCAGACATGCCTCTCATTCGTATTAATATATGTAGCATGAAAATGTCGGGAGCGCTGAACACATAAAAAATGTTGTTCTAAAAGCTACTTAACAAGTCATGTTATAATAAGGTTTATTTGTTCTATAGAAAAATATAAAACATGGAAACCGTAAAAATTTATAGAAAGGAGAAAAGAGATAGAATATGAAAAGTATAACAGCAAAAGAAACATTAGATATTATTTCTAAACAATGGTGTAATAGCCAAGATTTTAGTATCTTATCTAATACAGGCAAAAATAAAACCTTAAAACTGATGAAAGATTTAAGAATAAGGTTAGAAAAAGACAATTACTTTTTGCCTAGCAATGTACTCCCAATGGACAAAGTGGTGGAGTATCTTGATTTAAATATATCGTATCTAAATCAAGTTAAAGACTTATAAAATGAAAGGAGAGAAAACATGAACTTAAAAGAAGAACGATTAAGTCGTGGTTGGAGTTTAGAAGAAGCAAGTGCTCTACTTGGAATTGATATTGAAACCCTTATTATGTTAGAAAACAACCCAAAATATGATAATAAGTGGGCAAAAGAACTTGTTTTTGAAATTTTGGAATTAAATCCCGAAGATAATAGTTATATGACAGAATAAAAATTAATTTCGACAAATTAAAAAATAAGGAGGAAAATATGAAAAAGGAGAAAGAGAATATGATTGAGAATAACAACATGCAAAAGAATAGCATGATTGCTAAATTATCAGTACCTTATGATAATTCTGAGGTACTTATAAAGAAAACTGATGAGGAAGAAGTAGTTAATCATTATTTTAGAACTGTAAGCTGTGGTAATCAAGAATTAGAACTTTTACTTTATGAAGTAATTGGTTATTCACTTACTAAAACTGCTAAGCTAAACAAAGCCTTTATTTTTAAAGGTAATGGAAGAAACGGTAAATCTAAAATATTTCGTATTTTAGAAGCGTTATTAGGAGAAAACCAATGCTCACACGAGCATTTAGAAAATATTTCGGGCTGTAAAGCTGGAAGCAAGACAACAGTTGATCGGTTAAATGAATGTACTGTTAATATAGCAGAAGATCAAAAGCAACCAAAGTATATTAATACGTCTCTTATAACAAGAATTATATCAGGGGAAACAATATCAGTAGAGCAAAAAGGAAAAGGGAATATCAATTTAGTACCTTACGCAACTATGTTATTCTCTGTGAACGAAGTTATAGACTTCAAAGAGACTGGGTTATATATAACAGATAGGTTTATTGTTATCCCTTTTAATGCCACATTTACTGGTAATAATAGAGATATAAACATTGGAGAAAGATTATGCAAGCCAATAGCATTGCAAATTATTGCAACAAGAGCTATTAACGCATTTCGAGAAGTTTTAAAAAGAGGAAAGTTTACTATTCCAGAGATTGTTGAACAAGAAACAAATAAATACTTTCTTGAATGTAATAATGTAAAAGAATTTTGTAATACATTCCCCATAGATACTATTATTATAAAATCAAGATATTATAAAGAATATTGTAAATGGTGTTCTTGTAATAACAGAGAAGCGGTTAGCAATTCTCAATTTGGAAAACAAGTTTTAGCTTTAGGGTATAGAGCTGAAAGATATTCATTTGGAAATAAAAGAAATACTTATTATGCTTCTCCGAATTTTGATAATTCTAATAGTAGCAACATTTATAATGATTATCTTCATCATTCAGGTGTATGTGAAGAAACGGAAAAAACAACAGATGAGAAAATAATCAAAGACACATATGGAACTACCTTTAGTGATTATTTATTTGATATTATAAAGTAAAAAATCAATAAATAAATAATCCTATAATGCCTCTGTGAAGCTCTAGTAGAGCTTTACAGGGCTTTTATTATATAGGGCGATAAAATTTTTGTAAAAATAGATTAGCCCCTAGGAAGCTTATAGGACTATCTAGGGCAAGTTTTATTTTTAGAGTTTATGGGAACTAGGAGAGATGCTTAGCCTCGTTATTATGGAATTTTACTATGCCACTATGCCATATATTATTAAATAAAAAATTAGTTTTAATTATATTTTATTCCATAAGAAAACTATAGTAAAAACTATAGTTAATTCTTACAATTTATTAACTGTTTAATTATTTCTTATTCTTCTTAACGTTTTAAATTTTAACTTATTATTATTATTATTATTACTTTTATTTTTACTACTTTTATTATTATTATTATTTAATTCGTAGTTAAGAAAAAGCTAAGCCCCACATACTATAGTTTTCTCTTTTAATATCTACATTACTTAATAACTACGACTAGATAAATTAACGGTCTGAGGTCCATTGTGTTACCACAAGTGTTCAGTATGACGGTTAAGGTAGACTTTAATCTTACTCAAATTTGGGTTGGTAAGAGAATTACTCCTAAATTGTTCCGTTTCTAGTATGAACAAGTTTTTTTAAATCATTAAAATAAAAACACGAGTTATTGGTTTGTATCAATAGTTTAATGATTAGGACATTATCTCTTAATTGGGTCCATTTTTTAATGTAGATGTAAGTAAAATTTGTACTATTATAAATTATAGTTTTCTAAAAAAGATCTGTTTGCGCTTCATCACTCCTTTTTCATTATATACCTTTACTTGCTGTTCCTTTTTCTTTTGCACTTGGTATATACTAATATATACGATATATGGCTAGTTTTCAGTAGAAGTTAATATTTTATCGACTATACCATACTTTAATGCTTCTTCTGCATTAAACCATTTGTCTTTTAATTCGACATCCTTTTTAACTTGCTTAATGCTTTTACCTGTATTATCGGCTAAAATCTTCATAAGGCGCTCATTTAATGTGTTTGAATGTTCATAGCTTATTTTTATTTCACCTATTTTACCACCACTATAAGATGACATTTCGTGGATCATAACTTCGCTGTTTGGAGTTATGTATCGTTTACCTTTAGTACCACCACTTAGTAATATGGCAGCCATTGAAGAACAACGACCTAAACATACAGTTTTAATATTACTTTTTACCATTTGCATAGTATCATAAATTGCTAGTCCAGCAGATACTAACCCACCAGGAGAGTTAATATAAAAAATTATATCCTTTTTGCTTTTAGTAGCATCTAACTTTAATAGTTGTTCTACAATTTTATCACCTTCTTCTGTATTAATATCTCCGTTTAATCTAATTATACGATTATCAAACAAATTAATATCAGAGGGGCTTTTTTTCTCATTAGTTTGTTTATCTTTGTTTTCTTTTTTCTTATTACTTTTCTTTTTCTTTTTTGTCATATATTCAAATCCTTTCTCCAATATGATAAGTTATTTTGTTTTTTAAATGCTTAATTTTATAAGGCAAGTTTAACTTGTTAAAGTCTTTAGAGTTCTCTCCGTGTATTGGAATGATTATTTTAGGTTTAACAATATTACAAACTTCGGTTATTCCTTCAGAAGTTGCATGACCGCTAGTATGTAAGTAATAATAATTTTTTGGAACGAATTTATAGATATTTTCATCAGCAGTTTCGCCTTGCAAATATCCTAGCCATTGAGAATAGATAAACAAACTATTCTTGAATTTGGGGCTATTAATAAATTTTTGAGAAAAGTAGTTGCTACGTACTAGCATACAAAAGCCATTCTCGGTCATTTCTTCATATAATTTACTGTTAAAACTTTTAACATCAGAAAAGTTATAATAGTCTTTGTATTTCTTACTTGTTTTTGTCACATAATCAAGTATGTCTTTTTGGTAGTCATCACATATAAATAACTTGTTTCCTGCTTCTTTATTTGCGTGATAAAAAGAGGCAATTCTATCAATATTTGTAGAAGCACACATTATAAAAACATATTTATTGTTTTTTATTAAATTGGTTGCTTCATTTTGTAGCATTAATTCAGACATAAAAGTTTCATCAAGTCTTGAAAGGGTAGTGTGTTCACAAATAAGAACATCTACTTGACCTATGTTGTTAAGAATTCCAGAAATGTTATTATTGATAGGACCGTGTGTACGAAAATCTCCTGTATGTAAAATTCTTTTTCCTTCAGCTTCTATAAGAAACATATAACTATCAAAAGCTGAATGATTTATTAGAATAGGGGTTATTTTCATATCTCCAATTACAATAGGAATATCCTGTGTAAAGGTTTTAAATGCTTCAGCTCTGTCAATATGTTCTTGTGTGACTTCTGCAATAGCAGGTTCTTTCATTCTTTTTTGATAAATAGTAAATATTTCTTTTGCTTGTTCTCCAATATAGATTGGAACTTCTTTTTTTACTTGCATATATTCGCCTAAATGATCTAAATGATAATGTGTGATAAAAACAGCATCACATTTTTTACTAACTTTAGCAACATTAACTTTTACATTGGTTTTGCAATTAGGTAGGTTAGTACCAACATCAATAAGTATTTTGGATTTTTTACTTCTGATTTCAGTTATACATCCACCTATTTGATTAATGCCTCTATGAATTTTTATTTTCATAATAATATCCCTTTCTAATTTTGATTTATTAAGTTTCTATTAGTTGATAAAAAAGTTATTTTTTCAGCAACTATTTTAATTTGATCGTTTTTTCCCTTACGTTCAATTCTACCTTTAACTGCTATTAGGTCATTTTTATTACAATATTCAAACACCTTAGAGCCAATATTACTCATTAATTCAATAGGTATAATATCAGTTTCATATTTTCCATTTTGATTTTTGAAATTACGACTAATATTAATCATTAATTTATATATGGTTTTGTCATCCATTTCGACTTTTTCAATATCATTATTTATTCGTCCAATTAGTACAACATTATTACTCATTATTTCATCTCCGTTTCATAATTCATACTTAAATTATTAACAATATAATAGTAAGTTCGTTAAAATTATTAGTCATTATTAATAACCTATAAATAAAATACCATAGTATTTTTTGTATTTGTTAACACAAACAAAAAAGCAAATCAAATCATGATTTGCTTCATATGTTTTCATTTGATTTCTTCATATAATAATTATAAATTGCTAATATTCTTTTTTAGCAAGAATGAATTTTCCAGTTTGATCGATAAATCCTTCTGTCAGAGTATTCTTTGTATCATTATGTAATGTAACCCATGCTAAACCTTCATGAAAAGGTTCCGCCTGTGAGTATATAAAATCAATAACGAGGTTCCCTTTTTTATCTATATATCCATATAGTCCATTTCGTTCAACTCTTGCTAACCCCTCACTAAAAGGTTGAGCACTTTCATATTCAAAATCAGTAATAAGATTTCCCTTTTTATCTATATATCCATATCTTTCATTTGTATTTCCAACTACTGCTAAACCTTCACTAAAATCTCTAGCTGTGTCATAAGAAGTATAATCAATAACAAGATTCCCTTTTTTATCCATATATCCATACTTATCGTCTTTTTCAACTACCACTAAACCTTCACTAAAATAACCTGCAAAATCAAATTTATTATCAATAACAATTTTTCCTTTAGTATCTATAAAATAGTATTTATCGTCTATTTCAACTCGTGCTAAACCATCATTAAACTCTCCAGCAATGTTATATTCAGGATTTATAACCATATTTCCCTTTTTATCTATATATCCCATCTTCCCATTTTGTTCTATTAGAGCAAGACCGTTATGAAACGACATTTGATTTGTTGGTGTCCAACTCTCATATGGTTGATTTATATTTATAGCAATATTCCCATTTTTATCTATGTAATTATATGTTCCATTTTTTCCAACTAAAGCTAATCCCTCACTAAATGGAAAAGCATCATCATATTGACAATCTACGATAAGATTTCCTTTTGTATCTATATATCCATATAGCCCATTTTGTTCAACTCTTGCTAACCCCTCACTAAAAGAACTTACCCCATCAAATTTATAATCAATTACAGTATTCCCTTTAACATCAATATATCCATAGTCATCATTATCATAATAACCATAACCAATTAATCCTTCACTAAGCTCATGTGTTTCAAATTCCCCTTCTAGTTCAATATTTCCCACAGAAAATCCTTCACTTTTGCTATTTTCACTGTTTTTACCACATCCTGTAATACCTAAAATTAGTACAAAAGATAATATGATAAATAAACCTTTCTTTTTCATTTTTCACCTCTCATTTTTAGTTTATATGTAAACACTATATCAATGTTTGCATCAAATAAAAAGGAACACGTACTACTTGTGTTCCGACTTCGATTGTCAGTTATACAGCATTACATCCACCGACAATTTACTACAATGTCGGACCTAAGTACTTCTTACCGACAATATTATTGTAGCATAATTTTTTTTAAATTGTCAATACTTTTTGTAAGAAGATACCTTACAAAATTTTGTTAGGTAATTCTCTACAATAAATATAGAGGTGTTGATATGAGATTAAATAAACCGCTTAAAAAAATAAAATTTGATGCAGACATATACAATACCATTAGGAAAAACATTAAGAAATATAGAAAATTAAAAGGTTTAACATCAGAGGAATTATCAGAAATGGTAGATTTGTCTCACGAATTTATAAGACAGATTGAAAGCGAAAAAGTAGCATATAATTTTTCTGTGGATACATTATATAAAATATCAGTTGCATTAGATGTTAAGATAGATGATCTTCTAAAAAAAGAAAAATAAAAAAATGCCCTAAAATATAAAATAATTTGTAATATATAATTTATAATATATTATATTAAATATAATATAATAAAAAAGTACGATAAAATAGGAGAAAATAATACATGATAATAAACATAACAATCCAAAAATTATCTAGTAATTTTTTTAGATGTATCTCTAATTTTTTACCTCTTATTTACCTCTTATAAATATAATTTCTATAATGATTAAAAATGAAATAAAATGAAAAAAAGGTTTAAAATAAACACTTTCAGTTGATAAAAAAATTCTAAAAAAGCATAGCCATTATCCCCCCTGATGTATCATATATCCCATATATGGTTCCGGTTGTACTGGCTCCTGTTCCATTTGTCTCTATACTATAAATATATTGACATGTAGAGGCAACGTTTGAAGAACTAACACTCCCACTTCCTGGTGCTCCTATACTACACCCTGTTTTAAGACCATTATAATTATTCATATAAATCTCTTTATTAGCATTTTTATAATTTGAATTACCATATTTTCCATATTTACTTTGACTTAAATAGGCAAAAGCTCCCCATTCCGTATTCTTAATCATATGGGTATCATAATTTGCTCCGCTTAATCCATAGCTTGTTGTTCCACTACTCCCATTTATCTGTGTTTTTATATGACTAAAGAATGAAGCATTATTTTGGTTTGTTAAAATTATTTCATTCGGTTTTGATTTAATATCAGAAATAGACCCAGTTAGCTCAAATTTACTTATCCAGATTCCTGGTAATTCTGTATTTTCTGAGTTACCTCTCGTCGATTCTACATCACAGCTGTTGCCCCAACAAAATGATGAAGGGGTAAAATAGCCTGTTGGCGTTGTTCCGGTGTATTTGCCACTTCCAGTTTCGGTTGTACTTGTCCTTATAAATTTGATATCAAATGCTCCGGGTGTATTAATGCTTGGTGTTGATCCTCCACTTATTTGGTAGCCATATGGCTGTTTTAGTGTATAACTATATCTTGGGATCCATACTAACATTAAGTTTACATCACTTAAATCTATTGTCGTTCCTGCTTGGGCATTTTTGTATGTTGTTCTTTTAGTTGCATCTTTTATCGTTACAGCATTCGCCCATATTTGTTTATCATAATCATACCAACTACTATTTGTATTTTCTTTATCTGCTTTTTGCCATTGTTTTGAACTTCCATTCCAGACTACTGGGATCATGTCTCCTACTAACTCTGGAGCATTTGGTTCATTATTATAATAGTCTTTCGTTTCTACTTTTAGTTTTCCTTTATAACTTCCACTTCCTGTAAATGTTATTGTTATAGTTATCTTTTCTCCTACTTTTAAATTATCTTCATCTATTGTTTTACTTGTTAATGTTCTGGTTGTTGTTATTCCGCTTTTTGTGTAACTATAACTTATACTACTATTTTCTATATTCTCGATATATAGTCTATAACTTGCATCTTCTGCTCCTCTGTTTTCTATTGTAAATGTATATGTTTTATTTAATTCTATATTTTCTTTATCTGATCCATTTACTCCATATATTCCTATATACCTTGTCCCTGTTTTTATTGTTATTTCTTTTTTTGTCTCTATACTCTTACTATATTTGGCGTAAGTAACCCCCCCCCATTAGAACTATTGTTAGTACTAGGGGTATTACTAACAATATATCTTTTCTTTTTTCCATTTTCTTTCTCCTTCTATTTTTATATTTAAATTATAAAACAAAAAAAAGAGCCATGCAAGTACTCAATATTATTTTTACTAAAACTATAAATCTTTATAATCTTTAAAATATTCAAATATAACCCAAATAAATTCTCTAAGCATTTTTTTTGTTGTTTTATCAATACCCCTGCTTTCATAAATAAGCTTTAAAATAAGTTTTTTATTATCCATAACCTCTACTAAACTGTGAATATTAGCTCTTTCAAAAACACTAAAAAGAGATTCGGTAAACATTTTTCTTTGATTATCATCATATTTATTAACCCATTCTAACATACTTTTATCTAATATTTTACTAAAAGTACTAAGTTCAGTATAAATAAATTCTTGATCGTTAACTTGCCAAGATAATAAATCATGAGCAAGTATTCCTCTCTTATTTGATAATACTATTTTATAATCTGAAGTATGTCTTAAAAGTAGTCCTACTAAAGAATAGTTTGGGATAATTTTTACAAATTTCTCTTTTATATCTTTATACTTTTGACTAGATATTTGGGCTTTTCTAAGACCAGGTCCATCATTGGAATATATTCTTATTATCTTAGATCTGGTAAATATATTCGCATACATACCTGCTATAACTGCAAGATTGCCACCTTTAGAATGGCCACCTAAAATTATATTTTTATCGCTCATAACATATCTATCTAAATATCTAATCGCATACTTTTGGGCAGGAACCGGGAAAGAATAAGACATTTTAAAATCTTCCATCCAACCACTTACTAAATGATCAGTTCCTTCATATGATATATATATTAATTTTTTATTTATTTCGATTGTAATAGCAGAAAATTGTCTTTTAGAATCTCCTATATATGAATAATTATATAAAAGTAAATCTTTATATCTTCTGGTCGTATATATATTCTCAAGTATTTTTAAAGCATGTTTATACGAAGTCATATTATTTTTCTTTTGTAGATTTTTTTTAAAAAATAGCTCAGCCGCTTCATAAATTGTAATTTTATTATATGAATGATTACATACTATATTATCAAAATTTATATAACTAATTGATGAAAATATTACATTATCTACCTCATTAAATTCTATTTCCTGAAATGTTTTATCTTTATATTTATCAATATATTCAAGTATCGTCATTTACATCATCCTTTTCAATAGTATAACATGAATAATTTTATATGTAAAAAATTTAATAAAAAAAAAGATATTATTTTTATTAAAATTAATTAATCTTTTTTATCATAATTCTTAAAGTATTTAATATTGCTATAATTGTTACTCCCACATCTGCAAATACTGCTAAATAAATAGTAGTACAACCTAATATACCTAAAACTAATATTAATAGCTTTATAATAATTGAGAAACATATATTAGATTTTATAATTTTCTTAGTAAATCTAGATATTTTTATAGCATCAACAATTTTATCTAGATCATCTTGCATTAGGATAACATCACTAACCTCTCTTGCAGCATCACTACCATTTATTCCCATAGATATACTCAAATCACAAACCTTTAAGACTGGTATATCATTAATTCCATCTCCAATAAAGGCTACCAATCCTTCACTTTTTAATTCTTTTATCTTTTCAACCTTTTGATTTGGAAGCAAAGATGCATAATAATTTTCTATATTTAACTTTTTACAAACATCCTTAACATTTTCTAATTTATCACCTGATAACATTACAATATTTTTAATATTTATAGAATTTAATAAACTTACTATATTTAAAGATGTCTGCTTTATTTTATCAGAAATAATTATATAACCTAAATATATGTTATCTCTGGCAATATATACTATAGTCCCAGATTTATTTATTTTTTTATATTTAATGTTATTTTTATCTAATAATTTAGAATTACCCATAATAATTTTAGAATTCTGATACATCAAAGTAACCCCATTACCAGATATTTCTTTAAAATTCTTTATTTTTTGCTCATCAATTTTTTTATTATATTTACTAAGAATTGACTTTGCAATAGGATGTATTGAATAATATTCAGAATAAGCTGCAATCTCTAATAATTCATCCTTTTCTATATTATAAGAATTTATATCTATTATTTCAAATACACCTTCAGTTATAGTACCAGTTTTATCAAGAGCTACTACTTTTATAGCACTAAGTTTATCCAGTTCTATACTTCCCTTGGCAAGAATCTTTTCACGGCTAAGTCTACCAATCCCACAAAAATATCCTAATGGAATTGATATTACTAAAGCACATGGGCACGATGTAACTAAAAAAATCAAAGCTCTATATAAATATGTCTTAAAATCCTTCCCTAAGAAAGTAGGAATTACAGCAATTAATAAAGCGATAAAAACGATAGTTGGAGTATATATTTTAGAAAATTTAGTAATAAACTTTTCTGTATCAGTCTTTTTATCATTGGAATTTTCTATCATATTTATAATCTTTGTTGCAGTAGATGTTTCATATACACTAGTTGCTTTTATAGCAATACTACTATCTTTATTAATAAAGCCACTGAGAACTTTACTATTTTTATCTACTATTTTAGGAACATTTTCACCTGTTAAAGATGATGTATCAACACTACTTTTCCCCTCTATTACAACTCCGTCAAGGCCTATTTTTTCACCAGGCTTTACTACAAAAACATCTCCCAATTTTACCTTTTTTATATCAACTTTTTTTAAGCCTGTTTCTGTTTTTAAATTTACTGCTTCAACTCTTAAGTCTATAAGTGAAGTTATTTTTTTTCTTGAATTATTAATAGCAAGGTCAGATAAATATTCACCTATTTCAAAAAGTAATATAACCATAACACTTTCTTCATATTTATTTATTACTATAGCACCAATAGTTGCTATTATCATAAGTAGATTTTCATCAAAAATTTCTCCCTTTAAAATACTTTTAAAAGAACTAATATAAAGTTCATAACTTATTATGATATATCCTAATAATAAAAGAATGTTTTTTACTAGTCCTTCAAATAAAAAAGAAATAATAAAGATTAATATAGTTATAATTATTTTAAATAAATCATTATCTATTTTTATATTTTTCATGTCTTATCCTTTCTGATATATGTTCAATACCATATCTTAAAATAATTTCAATATGTTCATCTACAATGCTATATTTAACACTTTTACCTACTTTTTCATATTTTACAAGATTAGCAGCTCTCAAGTTTTTTAATTGATGAGATACTGCTGATTGACTTATATTAATTATATCAGCAATCTCTCCTACATATTTTTCACCATTTAATAATACATCTAAAATTCTTAATCTTGTTGGATCAGAAAAAATCTTAAAAAATTCACTTAAACCGCTTAATAAATACTTATTATGTATTTCCATCTAGAAATCTCCTTACTTTTATATGAATAATTGTTCATATATACATATTATGCTATTAATAAAAAAATGTCAACATCATAAAAAAATAATACTTAAAAATTAGTTAATTAAGTATTATTTATTCTAAAATTCTTTTTTTAAATATATATTTTCTGATATTTTATATGAAATATATGTAAAAATTAAAACTATAAATCCTAAATAATTATATATAAAAGATAAAATATTAGCAATCACATCAACTGAAACATATTTAAAAACAATTCCTCCTAAAATTGAAACTGCAAATACTAGTATAAAAATCATTATCCTAGCTTGTTCAATTCCAAATTTAAATATTATAGGGTATATTAGATCTTGAATTAATATTGAAACAAAAGCTGTAATTAACATTATGGGAAAAATATTACTATAATCAATTTTATTATTTAAATAAACTACTAAATATGAAAAGACTGTTACAATTAACGAAATTAATATAATTAATAAAAACATCAATATATACTTTGATCTTACAATATTTTTTCTACCATTTGGCAGAGTCAATGCATATATGTCCCAATTATTAAAATTATCATAACTAAATGTAGAAAAGACGAGTGTTATAGTAAGGAAAGGTTGGATAAAATACAAATTTAATTCTCCATTAATTGTCATTATCGCATATATTATAAATAAAGCTAATAAAATCTTACAGTTATATTTGATAAGTAATAAATCTTTTTTTATAAAACCTAACATTATTTTACCCCCTTTATCATTAATAACATCAACTCATCTAATGTTATTTTATCTATAATGCATTCACTATATTTTTTATTTAAATTTTTCTTATTTTCAATAAGAACCTCATAGTCATATTTATTTTTTATATACGAAATAATATCTCTAGCATCAATAGTTTTAAAATAGTTTTCATCACATTTTAAGATACCATAATTATCTAATAAATTATCTCTAGATTCATTTAACACTATTTTTCCATCATCAATAAATACTATTTTATCGGCAATATGTTCTAAATCACTAGTAATATGAGTAGATAATAAGACACTATGGCTTTCATCTTGAATAAAATCTAAAAATATATTTAAAATTTCATCCCTTACAATTGGATCAAGTCCATTTGTTGGTTCATCTAATATTAATAATTTAGCATTATGCGATAAAGCTGTTGCAATTTCTAATTTTTTTCTCATTCCTTTAGATAATTTTTTGATTAACATATTACTAGGTAAATTAAAATCATCTAAATATTTATAAAATTTTTCACTATCCCAATTTTTATAAATATCTTTCATTATATTATTTATATCTTTAGCTGTTAAAATTTCTGGATAAAACATATCATCTAATACTACCCCAATATCTTCTTTTATTAAAAGATCATCTTTTTCACTATCTTTATCAAATATTTTTATTGTACCAAAATCAGTTTTTATTATATTCAAAATTGATTTAATTAAAGTTGTTTTGCCAGCGCCATTTTCTCCAATTAAACCTACTATGCAACCACTGGGAATATTTAAAGTAATCCCATCTAGTTTAAATCTATTATAATTTTTAACTAAATCTTTGATTTCAATTATATTTTTCATTAACAATCACTCCCATAGTATATATCTATTAAATCTAAAATTTCTTCTTTTTCTATTGAAAATTTCGAGGCTATAGCAATCGCTTTTGAGATATGTTGTTCTATTTCTTTCTGGGCATTTTCTAAAACTAATCCTTTATTTTTTGGCATTACAAATGTTCCTTTACCTTGTATAGATTTTATATAACCTTCTTTTTCTAATTCATCATAAGCTTTTTTTATAGTCATAACACTTATTTTTATATCTTGGGCTAAATTTCTAATAGAGGGTAATATTTCATCTTCTTTAATTTCATCATTCAAAATTTGTTCTATAATAGTATTTTTTATTTGTTCATATATTGGAACAGAACTATTATTGCTTATTATAATTTTCATAATATCGCCTTCCGTATAACAGTATATAACAGTATATAACATTAGTCAATATATAAAAGAAAAAAAGATATTTACAATAATAAACATCTTTTATAACAAAACTATATTTTATTAAATGCAATTCCAGGTAAATCTGCATAATTATTTATTGGCACTATAGGTAATCCATTTAAATAATAATTAAATACTTCTTTTATAAGTTCAATACTATAATTATAGATATCCTTAGAAATAATACCTTTATTTAATAGTTCTTTTAACTTTTGCTCTGCTTTTTCTTTAGAATCTTTTAATTCATTAGAGGTCTTAGCTTTTCTAGTTAAAACCATTTTTTTTCCTTTATCATGGCAATAATATTCAGTGCATTTATTAAGTATTCCATCACCAATTATATTATCTAAACTAGTACTAATATTATAAATATTCCTTCTTATATTATCAATCATAGAATTAATCATCTCATATAAATCTATAGCAATACTTATATTTTTTAAAGTATCAGTATCGATATCACTTGATAAATACAGGTAATTTTTTAATTCTTTAAAATTATAAACTTTTATATTTTTACTATCCAAAAAATTTATAATTTTAGGATTTAATATATAATTTTTTAACTTATTTAATGCTTGTTCTAAATCCATATCTAAAAAAACTTCACCTTTAGTGTTCTCTGATAATAAAGCTCCTAAATCCATATATCTATTTTTTAGTTCATTACTATAATTTTTGCTTTCTAAACTTTTTACATATGTTTTTAATATTTCTAAGCGTATCTTTTTAATCTCTTTATTTAAAGTATTATCATTATTACACTTTAAAATCTCCAAATTTATCTGTTCTAATTTCTTATCCATAATTCTCCTCTTTTAAAGTTAATATCTAATATTGTTATTTACATATTTTGTTCTTCTGTTAGATATAAATTTTTATATATGTCGGATTTTTTTAGTAACTCTTTATGTGTTCCTGATGATAATAATCTTCCATCATTCATAACATTAATAATATCAGAGTCGACTATAGTAGATAACCTATGTGCAACTATTATTACAGTATGATCTTCTACTAATTTATCTATAGTCTTTTTTATATATGATTGTGATTCATTATCAAGAGCTGAGGTTGCTTCATCAAAAAGAATAATTTTAGTATTTAGAAGTAAAGTTCGGGCAATTGCAATCCTTTGTTTTTGTCCTCCACTTAAATTTATTCCTCCCTCACCTATTATAGTATCATATTTTTTTGGCAGACTCATAATATAATCATCAATATATGCTTTATGGCATACATTTCTAACTTCTTCAAGTGTCACATTTTCTTTTACTAATCTAAAATTGTCTAAAATACTTAAGTTAAATAAAAATGGATTTTGTCTAATTATTGATATACTATTTCTTAGAGATTGCTCATTAAACTCTTTTATGTTAATGTCATCTATTAAAATCTCTCCTTCTGATACATCAAAATAGCGTAGTAATAAATTAAATATTGTGCTCTTACCATTACCACTTTTACCTACTATTGCAATCTTTTTATATGGTTCTATTTTTAAATTTAAATTTTTTAAAGTATACTCCTCATCTTCATTGTATTTAAATTTAACATTTTTAAATTCAACAACACCATTAATATTTTCAATACTTTTATTACCAAATTTCTCATCCTGATATAATTTATTATTCAAAATTTCATCAATTCTTTTTAATGAAACTGTAACTTTATTAAAATTTACTCCAAACGAACTAATATTTTCTACAACTTCATCAATTCTCCATATATATGATTCTATCATCATAAAAATACTTAAAGAAATAATTCCATTTATATAATAACTTCCACAAGTAAAAAATATGATAAATTGAATTATAAAGTAAGCTAAATTATTCATTGCATAATACCATCTCTCATATTTTCTTGATTTATTAGTAAAATCATATAAATTATCTAAAATAGTAAAGACTTTATTTTCAATATTACTCTTTATACCTAATGATTTTATTTCTCTAATACCAGAAATATTTTCTGTTGCAATCTTTGTATAATTATCACTTTCTTTTTTTATTTTTTCATGACTTTTTTTAATATGCGGGAAAAATCTAGCTGAAATAAAGCCCATCATGATTGCTAAAAGTAATATTTCACATCCTAGTAATAATGATATTTTAAAAGAAGCGATTAAAATTATTATAACAATACTAAATCTACATATTAACCTTATCATTTGAGAAAGAAGTTCCATTATTCTATCAGGATCATTACTAAGTCTATTAGTAAATTCTCCAACTCCCATATTTTCAAATGCAACTGCTGGCATCATATCAACTTTTTTATATAAGTCTTTACTAACATTTTTAGTAAATTTTACTTCAAAATAATTATATAAATAGTCTCGCGGTATTTGTAATATTGTATAGAAAAGAATATAAATACCTTCATATATTAACAAATATATAACAAATTTATTAAAATTCCCTATTGTTAAAGTCTCTATAGCAACACCCCAAAAATAAACTGCAATTAATGAGGGAATGTATGACAGTGCAACTAAGAATATATAGCAAAAAAGTTTTAATTTATCATCCTTTATATAATTCCAAAGAATATTAAAATACTTTATTTTTTCCATAATACACCTCTTTTTATTTTAAATCAAAATAAATTTGACCTGCACCATTTTGGATTTTAATTTTAGCAATTGCTCCATTAATTATAGTAATTCTTGGCGAAACATGTCCAAAACAACAATCTATTGCAATTTTTATGTTTAAACCTTTTAGTATCATTTTAATTGCATTAGAATACGAAATATCATAATAACTTTTCTCCTCTATTATTCTACTAAATAAAATACATTTTGTATATTTAAACCAACCATTATCCTTAAATTTCCATAGTATCCTAATTAAGGATTCACTTGTTAATTCAGCAATATCAAAATACCAAATTATGCCATCATTTTTATATTTTTCAATAAATTTCTTAGTATTATCAAATCTTGTTCCAAATAAATCTTGTAAAACATCTAAACACCCACCTATTATCCTTCCTGTAAGTTCTATTTTTTTATCATCTGATATTATTTTCCAATAAACTTTTTCATCTAAATTATATCCTTCTGTTCCATCTTTATATGGAATTATATTCTTTTGAAATTTGTCAAAACTTTTTTGGATTATTTGTCTTCCTTTTAATATTTCTAAATTTGTTTCTAAAGATTTATGCCAAGTTTCCATTCCAAACGCAGAAAAATTACTGGCATATATCGTTGCAATATCTAAATTTGTAGTAATAGTAAATAATAAACTTGTTGGGTCGGAAAAGCCCTGAAACCATTTAGGATTTTTCTTAATAATATCAAAATTTATATAGGATAAAACTTCAAGAGCAAAATCGCCTCCTGCTACACAAAAAATAGCTTTAACATCTTTATTTTTATAAAGTTGTTCTAATTGGGCTGCTTGAGTTTTGCTAGATGCGCTTTTTCCAAATATACTATGTCTTACATTATCTGTTTCTATAATTTTAAAATTTCTATTACAAAACTGTTTTTTTGCATTATTCAATCTTTTTATATCAATATCACTTGTAATTCCATCGGAAATAGCAGTAATTCCTAATAAATCATTTTCTTTAATACTTTTTGGATATATCATATCATCACCTACTTTTTATGTCAATAATTTTTGAAAATGTCTTAAAAAAAGCTAAACATTAACGGGAATTTTTAACCCGTTTTTCTTTACTTT
>CANQWY010000015.1 GCA_947627675.1 uncultured Bacilli bacterium | reverse complement strand
CGAAGTAGCTCAGTTGGCTAGAGCATCCGGTTCATACCCGGCAGGTCGAGAGTTCGAATCTCCCCTTCGCTACCAAGAATTTAAAAAATGCTTAAAAATAAGGTGTTTCAACATTTTTGAGACACCTTATTTTTTGTTTTCCCGACTTTTTCCCGACTCAGTTTAAGATAGAATTTAATTTATTTATAGAAGTCTTTTTTAATTTCAATTCAGAATGCATATAAAGTTGAGTAATAGATATTGCAGTATGCCCCATAAGTTCTGCAACAGTTTGTATATCAACACCTTTTTGTAATAACATGGAACCATAAGTGTGTCTTATGGAATGAAACTTTTTATGTGGAATATTACAATCTTTTAGAATCTTACTCCATTTTGTAGAGACATTTTTTCCTTTTAATAATTGATTTGTGTTGTCTAAAAATAAATAGCCTTTTTTGTTTTGCACATTTTCCAGTTTACTAATTAGAGAAGAGGGAATAGGAATAGTCCTAATCGAATTTACTGTTTTTGGTGTCTGGATTATTGTTTCTACATGTTTCTTTTCTGGGCTATCATATACATATACTTCTTTTACAGATTGTTCTACTTTAATTTCTCCCTTCTTTAAATCAATATGATTCCAGTCTAGTGCTAGTAATTCGCCTCGCCTTAATCCAGTTCCTAAGGCTAATAAAAATAATAATTCATAGTCAGACCCTCTAAGATATGTCTTTATGGTTTGAATTTCTTTTTTATTTAATATTTCTACAGGTTTCATCGTGTGCTTTATAATGTCAGACTTTTTACCTTTTATGCTTAAATTCAAGCAAGGATTTTTAACAATATAACCGTTTTTACTGCACCAGTTAAAAAAAGTCTTTAAAATAGTATTTAACGTGTTTATTTGAGTATATGTTTTTGATTCAGATAGTTTGTTATAATATTTTTGAATTTGAATAGGATTAATATTAGAGATTTTAGTTCCGGCAATAGGAGATTTTTTTACATAAATTCTATAAACACCTTCGTATCTCTGAAAGGTAGAAGGTTTAACTCTGGAAGAATTATTAAGAAAATCGAACAGCCAAATTTTCATAAGTTGGGATACAGTATAATTTTCACTAGTGATTATCAGCCCGTTTTTTAAATCATTTATGTATTGAATTGCTTTTTCTTCTGCAATTTTCTTATTACTTCCATAAAATTCTTTTTTTATTGGATCTCCATTGTCTTTATGTCCAATAGTTTTAGTAATTCTATAATATTTTTTCCCATTTTTAATTACATTAGTTTTAACAGCCATAAAAATAACCTCCTAAACAAAAATTTGGTACTTGTATAAGAGGTTAAATTAGTGTATAATAAATACATAAATAACCTACTTATACAAGTAGTTATGAGAGAATAGGTAATACACAAAGTTTGGCGATGGAGTGTATTATCTATTTTTTATTTTCTTCTTTTAGATCTTTAAATTTAAAGTAAGATATACAGCATATAACAGCTATGATAAATATGTAAATAATATGCAAGTTCTCTTTTTGCGTTTCAAATTCTTCCTTTGATTTTTGGATTTGTTCTTCAAGTTCAGCAATTTTAAAATCCTTTGAAACAATTTGCGAGTCTAATTCATCAACTTTGGATTGTAGTTCGTTTGTCTTGTTTTTATAATATTCACCATCATCAGTGCCTTTTATTACAAGTGTTTCAGTATTATTGTAAGCAGATGTTTCATAAGGACAACTACCATCAGCATTGTGTTGATGAGCAGGGTATCCGTGATGATAATGGTATTCTCCAGTAGAACTATCGTAATGTCCGCCATTACTGTCAGTTCTGCCCGAGTGAGCAAAAGAAACAATAGGTGCAATAAATATAAAAGAAAGTAAAATAGTTTTTGTTATAAAAATTTTCATAGTTTTATTCCTCGCTACTTATTATAGGATAGGTTTGATTTGGCGTTAATATTAATGTTCCGTCGTCTTTTTCTTCAATGTTGTAATCGTCGCTTGTGTAAGTTTCAACATCTTCATAATTACTTTGTAGTTCATCATATTTGCTTTGCAAATTTTCGTAATCTTCTGATAGATTGTTATATTCTGTTTCTTTTTCTTCTAATTCAGCCTCTAAACTTTCAATTTTAGAATTTGAATCAGTATCTGTATTTTCAATATGAAGAGTAAAACATAAGGCGATAAAAATTAAAATAATGTTTGAAATATTTGCAAAATTAAAAGCAATGCCATTAAAATCAGGCTCCTCTTTAATAGTTAGTTTACAAAAAAGACTTACTATCCCTGAAATTATCATTGTCCAAAGATACCCTAGATAAATAGATGCAAATACAAGTACTATGATGGTTACTATTTTTTCTATCATATTTATAACTCCTATTCAAATATTTTACTTATTCTAGCTTCTGTTACTTTTCCTATGATTCTAAATTTATCTTTCTTGTATAACTTTCTTGGTGGATAGTAAGAGTTAAATGCAATAAGCTCTATATAACTATCGTGTTTTATAATTTTTTTGATTGTAGCTTCTTCATTATCTACCAATACTATGCCTATTTGCCCACTTTCTACATCATTTTGCTTATGTATTACAACTATATCGTCTTCATATAATACAGGTTGCATACTGTCTCCAGTAACTTTTAATGCGAAATAGTTTTCTGGATCAGGTAAATTTTTGTCAATAGCTACATAACCTATTAAGTTTTCCTGTGCCAAATAGTTATAGCCGGCTTTCACTTTTCCCAAGAGAGGGTAAGCCCTTTTAGTTATATTCTCCTCCTGATTTTCTTTGCTTTCAACCAAATCTGATTTTCTAATTTCAAAATAATTAGCTAATGCCTCAATTTTATCTATGCGTGGATAAAACTCCCCTTTACACCAACTAGTTACAGTTGTATATGGTAGGTCCAAATCTCTAGCAATATCATTTCTATCTTTATGATTTAAAAGCATATAGTAGTTTAAATTTTTTGCAAAAATTTCTTTATTTCCTAAATCGCTCATATCCGCCTCCTGCAATAATTATACGACTTAACTGTAAAAAAGTCAATATTTTTTTGAAAAAATTACAGAAAAACTATTGACATTACAGTTAAACTGTTGTATCATAACTACAGTTAAACAGTAAATGAAAGGAGGAGAAACAATGAAATATACATTAAGAGCTATTAGAGTTAATAAAGGTGATACACAAGAAGAAACGGCAAAAGCAGTCGGAGTAAGTGTTGATACATGGGCTAACTACGAAAAGGGAAAAACTTTCCCAGACGTACCTGTAATACAAAGAATAGAAAAGTATTTTAATATTCCTTATGATAATATTGATTTTTTATGCTCTGACAATACAGTTAAACAGTAAAACTAAAACAAGGAGGGAAACATGGAAGAAGAAACAAAAAAAATAATTAATGAAAAAATACGAGAATTTCTTAAGAAAGATGATTCTAGGTATTTTGAGAAAGCAATACAGTTAATTAAAGCAATAAACAATCCGCTTAATTGCGAGTAAAGCGGATTGTGTAAAATTACCTGTTTAGCTCTTTTACCTTGTTAAATATAATTTCATAGCTTTTAGCAACTTGCTCAGCATAATCTTCTTCTGCATAATATTTTTCACTATTTTGCCCAATCAAAGCTATAATTATATCTTTAGCAATTTCAGCGTTAGACATTATCAACACCACCTTTCTATATAAGATAGATAAATTATATAAAAAGAAAATGAAAAATGCAACAAATTAAATAAGGAGGGGAACATGGATAAACAAAAACCAAATGGATTCCAATGGTTTGCTTTAGGATTTTCGATATGTGCGTTATTAGTTTCGTTATTTAAATGAGTGCAAAATTAAAGTAAGGAGGGATTAAAATGCCAATACCAAAATATGTATCCGCCGAAAAATACAGCAGAGATAGTGGAATAGGAGTGGAAGAGGTCAAGAAGATGTGCAGAAATGGAGAGCTTAAATGCCACATGACAGAAGGCGGATATTACAAAATTCAAGTAGACCAAGATAGTGTGCCGATAGAAAAATATGAAAAATTAAAAAAAGAAAACATAGAATTAAAGGCAATTTTAAAAACAATATACAACTGTACAAAAGATATAGAAAGGGTGTGAAAACAAATGAAAAATTTAATTAAGTTTATATTAATAACATTAGCAAGTTGGCTATTAGTAGATAAATTATCAGAAATTATAACAATGAATCAGATTATGACAGTAGCTTATATAATTTTAGGTATTAACGTTATCAGTTTTATAAAAGATTTAAGAAAGGAGATGTAGAAATGAGTGAACTTAGAAAAAACGAAAAATATGTTGAAATTGATGGACCAAATGGAAAAGTTAAAAGAATAGGAAAGCTTGTAAAAGTATTCAAAAACACAAAATACAAATACAAAGTAAGAGTTGCACCAAAAACATTTGTATATTTAAAAAGTTTTTAGAAAGGAGAATAAAAAATGCAAATCAGAAAAACAGATTTATTACTTGAAAATGCAAATCTTAGAGCAGAAAACAAAGATATTAAAGCAGAGAACAAAGAATTAAGAAATGACAATGAAGAACTAAGACTAACAATTAACAAAATTACTAGACTTGTACAATTAGCTGAAGAAGGCAAAGAAAACTATGTAATCATGGTTCATGAGATAGAAAAAGAACTAGGCATCCGACAAAACAACCTAGTTCAATAAAACACATTTAAACACTTAAATAATATGTCTTCCACTATTATTTTAGCATAAATAAACAGTGGAAGTCAAGAGAGGAGAATAAAATGGGTGAATTAGAAGATAAAATCGAAATGCTACAAGAAGAATATTACGACAGAGAAGAAGTGTACGACTTAATTATAGAGTTGAAAGACAGAATAAAAAAATACGACATAGATTTTTCTAATGTTTTAGACGATGAAGCAACAGAAATGTCAAGTGAAATGGAAGAACTTGAAAAACAAATTAACAAATGTAATTCGAAATATGATCAGTTGCAAAGATTAAATGCAGATACTGATAGATACGATTATGGAATTATTTAAAGGAAAGGTGGAAAGAAAATGTTAAAAAGTTACGATGAAATGAGAAAAATTGATGTAAGTAAATGGGTAGAAAAAAGAGATAGGGCTGATTACTTAAATTGGGCAAAGGTAGTTGATTTATTACACGCAAACGGTGCAGAAAAGGTATATTTTGAACCTGTAGTAAATGAAACAACAGGAAGTAGTTTATATATGGTCGACAAAAAATTTACGGACATCAAAGGTAATTCAAATCAAGTATATGAAACAGCTATAAAAATTGTTATAGATGATATGGACTTTATTCAGAGAGGACCTGTAATGAACGGAGCTAATCCAGTTAAAGATAACTCAATGAGTCAACAAAGATTATGGAATTGTCAAACTAGATTGTTTGTTAAAGGTGTAGCAATAAGAACAGGTTTGGGCTTTGATTTATGGCTAAAAGAAGAATTTAGAGAAGAAAAAGATACATGGGAAGATGATTTAAGCAAACATGATATTTTCAAAATAAGAGAAAGAATACAGGAATTATATACAAAAATACATAAAAAAGGATTATCTACCAAAGAGATAGCTGACAAATTACATAAAACCGAAGATGAAGTAAAAGCAATATTTAGTTATTTTGATACTTTGAATAGTTTTGAAAAGGATTTAGAGAAAATTGATACAGAGTCAAGATAGAAGCAATTACATAGGAGCTTCAGATACAAGTTTTGTAGTAGGCAATTGGAAAACAAAAACATTTGAAAAATGGTGGCTTGAAAAGATAGGGTTAAATAAAAACAATATTTCAACAGAAGCTATGAAGGCGGGCAATAACTATGAACATAAGATATTAGACGCATTAGGAATTGAAGATTTAGAAAAAGATAAGCAGATAATTTTAGATAGATTAAGAGTTAATTTAGATGGCAACACAAAAACTTGTATCTACGAAGTTAAAACTCACAAAGAGGAAAAGGAATTTAAAGTATCAAAACAATATTGGAGACAAGCCCAAGTAGAAATGTATGCAAGTGGAATCCATAAATTATACATTGTTGCTTATGGATTAGTAGAAAAAGATTATTTGAATTACTTTAATGAAATAGACAAAAACAGGCTGGAACTTATACCAGTTGAATACGACAAAAAGTTTATAAACAAAGAATATTTGCCAAGGTTGGAAATATTAACTAAATGTTTAAAGGAGGGTATGTTCCCATGCTTACAACAGGAATAATAACAGATTTAGGCGTTGACTATAAGACAGGAAAAGCTAAAATAAGCCTATTTTTAGATACAAAGCAATTAGATATAGTTGAACAGCTAAAAAACGAAAATAAACTAAATATTGAACTAAAAAAATACAGAAAGAAACGTAGCCTTGATGCAAATGCATATTGTTGGGTTTTGTGTGATAAGTTAGCAAAAGAATTTAGCAAAGACGGCATTATAACAACAAAAGAAGATATGTACAAAGAAGTTATATTACAGATAGGAACATTTGAACCAATGATAGTACAAGAAAAAGCTATAGATAAATTCAAAAGAATATGGGAGAAACAAGGCTTAGGCTTTCTAGTTCAAGAAGTCAGCAGAAAAGATAAATGTGTGAAGGTAAATTGTTATTACGGTTCAAGTACATATGATAGCAAGGAAATGAGCTTGTTAATTAATCTTTTAGTGGAAATGGCAAAACAAATGGGAATTGAGGCAAAACCTAAAGAAGAAATAGATAGTTTATTGGAAAGTTGGGGTACAAAGAAATGATAGTTAAAAGATTAGGATTAGATTTTAACCCAGTACCTAAACCAAAGGACATAAAAAATTCAAAGAGAAGTCAAAGAGATTCAAAGAGAACTAAAGAGAAAGATTTTTGTATAATGCCAAATAGCATTTTATATAGCACAATAAGAACTGCTACATATTGTGAGAGACATGAGGTTTTCTTTTCAAAGGCATACAGGCAAAAAAGTATAGATGATGGATTAATAGTGTTTTTAACAAGACAAGCACATCGTGGTACAAATGGAGTACACGGAAAGAACGGCGATACATTAAATAGAAAGCTAAAAAGAATAGCACAAAAGGCATATATGGATTACTACAAAAAATCAAAAGAAGATTTCATACAAAGGTATGGAAAAAATTATTTATAGGAGAAGCAAATTATGGAAGAAGTAAACAGTTTCGTGTTTTATAGGAGCTTTTTTGAAGCACTAAACGATTTAAAAAAAGAGGATAGATTAGCAATATATGATGCAATTTGTGACCTTGCTTTAAATGGAAACGAAAGAGATTTGTCAGGAATTTCTAAGACAATTTTTACACTAATAAAACCGCAAGTGATTGCAAATAGAGAAAAACAAAAAAACGGTAGCAAAGGCGGTAGACCAAAAAAAGAAACCATTGGTTCTGAAAATAAAAAAACCATAGGTTTTTCAAAAACAAAAACCACTGGTTATGAAAATAAAAAACCTAATGTAAATGTAAATGATAATGCAAATAAGAATGATAATGAGAATGTAAATAACAATGACAATGTAAATGAAAATGATTTTGCAGTCGTTGTTGATGCGTACGAAAAAAATATTGGACTAATAACGCCACATATTGCAGAACTATTAAGAGATTATCTGCAGGAATTACCAGAAGATTTGATTGTATTAGCTATTCAAAAAGCAGACGAAGCTGGCAAAAGGAGTTTTAGTTATATGCAAGGGATACTTGAAAATTGGGTAAAAAGCGGAATCAAAACATTGCAAGACGTCAAAAAACAAGATGAGGAATTTAGAAATAGAAAAGTCCTCAAAAGCAATGCAGAAAAAGACAATAAAAAGGCTCCGTGTGCTAAAGGTATTTCACCGTACGAACAAAGAACGTATGAGAATCTAGATTTTCTGTACGCAAATAGAACGAAAAAGGAGAGTGATACAGATGATAACGATGCAAACTCGACAAATGAGCTTTGAAGATATTAAGCCTAAGAGGCAAAGAAGATATAATGACATTTTAGACAGGTTGATATTAGGAGAAAAAACCGCAAAAGAGATTGCAGTTGAATTATTCGAGTTAGGACTAATTCCAAGTGCAGAAAGAAATTATACTGCACCAAGATTAACAGAATTAGAGAAAATGGGATTTGTCGAAGTAGTAGACAAGAAGAAATGTGATTACACAGGCAAAACAGTAGCAGTTTATAAGATAACATATAATGGGCTCATACAAGCAAACATAAGTCATATACCAAGAATAGATTAGAGAGGAGCAACGATGAAAGAAATTGAAATACTAGGAGTAAAAATAGAATACGACAAAGGGTACGTTACTGTTTTTAATTCTTACGAAGTTACAAGCCAATGGATTATGGCATACGTATTAACAGAATTTAAAGATAGAACGGGTTATAAAAGCAAGAGGTCGCTTAACAGTTGGATCCGTGAATGGAAAGCACACAATAGGTTATACAGATTAGGATTGTTTGAAAGTCATACCAAAGACTGCGATTTAGAGGAAAATGAAAAATGGTACAGAAGATTAGTGTACTGGTTTATCGGATTTTAGGAGGGAAGAAAGTTGAGTGTAAAAGGAAAAGTTAAAAGTTTAAATAAAGAGCTATCAAAATTAAGGCAAGAAAATATTAAACAGGCAAACCATATTTTATTCTTAGAAAATATTTTGAAATTTGCAATAACCAACCATATTGGAAGTTTGAAAGGCGGAATGATGATTGATAGTTATGAAGTGAAAAAAATGAAAAAACTAAAATTAAAAATAGACGAAAGTCCAATGGAACCCGCTTATATAATAAGAATTATGTATTAAGAAAAGGAAGGAGAAGAAAAATGATAATAATTGGTCAAAATCATACATCAATAATAAATTTCGATAAGCTAATAGTGATATTTGTCGAGGAGGCAAGTAATTGGGATGTCGTAGGTGGGTGGATTATAAAGGCAAGAACAAATAATGAAACTGATTGTATTTACGAACTTGGTAGATATAAGACGAAAAAAAGAGCAGAAGAAGTGTTAAGAGAAATAATAAATAAATACCAAGAATATATGAACTTACATAGTCCGAAAGATGGAATAGTGGGAGTTTATACGGTTCCCAGAGTATATGAAATGCCAGAGGAGTGAGCTATGAAGTATCAAGAATTAATTGACAGTTGCAAAATTGCAATTAAAAAAGAGTGGTGTCTGCGGGTGTAATGCTCTGGAAAATCCAAATTTTATTGGAAGATACAACTGTGAAGGAGCAAAGCCACCACCACCATCGAAAAAAGTTCAAAATAATATTGCGAAATGCAAAGAAATTTTAGGAATACAAGAAAGGATAAAGATATGAAAAACGAAACAGAAATCTTAAAAAGATTTGAAAACGCATTAATGAAAACAATATCAAAAGTAGAAGGCTCAGAAGTTACACTTTCAATTACAGCCGACACTATAAAAGAATTTAAAGAAATTATAGAATTAAGCGAACATTTAAAGGTTTGTGATATATGCGGTAAAGAATTTATTAGCAAGAGAAATGATAGCAAATACTGTAGCAACAATTGTGCAGCTAAAGCATATAAAAGAAGGTTAGAAACAAAAAGACCTATCCAAAACGAATATAACAAAACAAGTCAATTTTATAGAATGAGAATAAAAAGAGCTAAAACCAAAACAGAAAAAGATAAACTTGAAAGAAAATTCGAAAAATACAAAATAAACTATCAAAAGAAAAAGGAACAACATAGCAATGAAAAATTGTCAAAAGAAGAATTTATAGATTGGATAATAAAACAAAAGAGGTAGAGAGATGAAGCAAGAACACATGTCAGCATCAGAATACAGAAAAATGCTAAAAACACCTAAAAAAAGTAAATACAATGCAAGAAAAACTAAAGTTGACGGAATTACTTTTGACAGCTTAAAAGAAGCTAATTATTATAAAGAGCTAGAATTGTTAAGACAAGCAGGTGAAATTAAGTGGTATTGCTTGCAACCTAGGTTTCCATTGAGCGAAGGAATAGAATACAGGGCTGATTTTATAGTTTGCGATAAAAATGATAAAACACATATAATTGACGTGAAAGGGTTTAAAACGCAAGTATATAAAATGAAAAAGAAATTACTGAAAAACAAATTTGGTATTAATTTAGAAGAAAAATAGAAAGGAACAAAAGAACAATTTAACAGAGTTAAGTATGAAGTGGAGGGAGAGAAATGAGAAAAGCAGATAAAATGTTTGATAAATTAGGGTATGAAGGAAGTAAAGTGAATAATACAGTAGGATATATAAACGAAAAAGGAAGCGAATTTATTTTATTCATAAGTGAAATAGGACAACCTAAAAAAATATGTATTCATAGAGATAATACAGAATATCCAGCAATGTCAATTCAAGAATTACAAGCAATATATCAATTTTGTAAAGAAAGAGGCTGGTTAGATGAGTGATGAAGAAATAGATGATAAAGAAATAGAAGATTTTTTGAAGTTTCTAAAAGTTGCTAATGAAACAATAAAAGAAAAAGGAAAAATGTATGAATTTGAATGTCCTTTATGTGGAAATAAAGCTGAAGGAATTAAAAATACATATAATGGACATTTACTTGCAAAATGTAAAAATTGTAATATGCAAATAATGGAATAGAGGTGTTTCAGATGAACAAAGTAATATTGGATGTCTGTTGTGGAAGTAAGATGTTCTGGTTCGATAAAAATAATGAAAAAACAATATTTATGGATAAGCGAGAATTAGAAGATACTTTGTGCGATGGCCGTAAGCTACAAATAAAGCCAGATGTATTAGGAGATTTTAGAAATATACCTTTTGATAATAATAGTTTTTATTTAGTAGTTTTTGATCCACCACATTTATTAAAAATTGGAGAAACATCATATATGGCCAAAAAATATGGAAAATTAACAGAAGAGTGGAGACAAGATATAAAACAAGGATTTAAAGAATGTATGAGAGTGCTAAAACATAATGGAGTATTAGTTTTCAAATGGAATGAACAGCAAATTAAATTAAAAGAAATATTAGATATTATAGATTATAAGCCACTATTTGGAAATAGAAGAGATAAGACACATTGGTTAGTTTTTATGAAAGATTAGAGGTGTTTTAGATGTTAAGTAAAGAAGAAATAGAAAAAGCAAAAGAGAGAATGAAAATATTATTAAAAGATGAATGTAATTGTCCCGAGTGCATTAAAAACAAGAAAGCTTATGAAACACTATTACAGTACATAGATCATCTAGAGCAAGAAGACAACAAGCAAAACAAAATAATCGGTGAAATGGCAAAGGCATATATGAAAGTTACTAGTGAAGAATACAGAATTGAAAATATTTGTCTAAAAGACGATTGCCGAAATGAAGATTGTCATGAAGATGATTGGACAGAGTGTATAATAAAACACTTTGAAAAGAAAGGAGAGAAAGAAAAATGAAAGTTTTAATGATTATTATATTTACAATAGTATGGGGAGCAATATGGTTATATGGAGCAACTTGGGAAGAATTAACAGAAGATGAAAGATTAGACAGACTTTATAAAAAATTAAAAGAAAAAGAAAGTAGGTGATAACAATGTTAAAAATAAAAGATGAGGTAGAACTAGAAAACTTTTTAAACTTCATTTATGAAGAATACATATTAGAAGATAATCAAAATTTAGATGAATCAGCAGTAGAGCTAAAGAAGCATTATGATTATGTGCTAAAAGACTTAGAAGAACATGAATATATAGAAATTAAATAGGAGGGAAGTAAATGGAAGAATATCATAAAATACAAACATTATTTAAAAGAGACGAAAAAACAAAGAAATTAATAGAGGGAGAGTTTGTTGATAAAACAGTAGAGTTTATAAAAAACCTTAAATGGCAATTTACAGAGAAAATTGACGGAACAAATATAAGAATTATGTGGGACGGACACAAAGTAACATTTGGTGGAAGAACAGATAAAGCACAGATTCCAGTACCATTAATGAACAGATTAGTAGAATTGTTTGGCGGCGAAACAAATGAGCAATTATTTGAGCAGAAGTTCGGAGAAACAGAAGTAATGCTTGTTGGTGAAGGTTATGGTGAAAAAATCCAGAACGGAGGCTTATACAGGAAAGGACAAGACTTCATATTGTTTGATGTAAAAATTGCAGGAAATTGGCAACCTCGTGAAAGCATAGAGGATATTGCAAAGTATTTTGGAATAGATATAGTTCCTATTGTATTAGAAGGAACAATACAAGAAGGAATAGACTTCGTAAAGACAGCACCAAAGTCTAAAATAGGAACAGCAAACGCAGAAGGTGTAGTAGGAAGACCTTTTATAGAAATGCAGGATAGATGTGGGAAAAGGTTAATTGTTAAAATAAAAGTAAACGATTTTAAATAGGAGGACTAGTTTATGGAAATAGAAAAAACTGAATTTGGATTTGAAGTAACTGTACCTTTGCTAACAGAAGATGAAATAAAAATATTAAACAATGATTTTGACAACACGATTAATAAGTTTTTAAAGATGATCATAAAAGACAAAGATTTAGCAACAGCACAATACATAATAGAGAAACAACAAGAACAAATAAATGAATTGAAAAGAGATTCAATACCTAAAAAGAAAATAGAAGATATGAAAGAAGAATTAGAAGAAATAAGAGATAAATATGCAACAGAAAAAACAAATTATATAAATGAACTACAATATGCAATAGATATTTTAAAAGAACTATTGGAGGGAAAGTAATGGAAAGTAAAGAAATAACAATAAAAGAATTGGAACGTTGGCAAAATGTAGAGAATATTGAAGAAATACCACCTGAAGCACTTAGAGCAATGTATTTAGATTTGAAAAAAAATAGCGTGTCTAAAGAAGAAGTATGGGATGCCATTCATTCAATGCGTATATATCATAGACATATTGCACGTGATGATAGTAGTAGAAATGTATGCAGAATGTGTATAGAGAGAGTTTTTGAATTATTGGGAGGTGAAAAATGGAAACAATAGATAAAATATTTTTTCTGATTTTAATGCTAATAGGATACATTATGGGGTTATGGGTTGGGCTAAATAGCGTATCAGAAGAAACAATAAATAAAGATATTGAAATTGAAGCTTTGAGAGATACGATAGATTATTACAAAAGAAAAGAGGAGTAGTTATGATTGAATATAATAAACAATCAAGAAAATTAAAAATAGATGACGAAGTAATAGAATTTACCCAAAAGGAAGCTAAAGTGTTTGATATGTTATTAGATAGATACCCACGGATATATAACATATGAAGAAATAGCAGTATTTGTATTCAAGAAAAATCTCGATACGTATATAGTGCAGTCAAGCCAACAAATAATAAATAAGTTGAGGTACAAATTGGACGAAATAATAGATATTATAACAAAATTCAAATTGGGATTTACTTTAAGATTTAATAAAGAATTTTTGAAACAAATATAGGGAGGATATACCTATGACAAAAGAATTTTTGAAGCAAGTGGAAAATGTAGATAAAGATATACAAGATTTAGAGAAAAGGCTTAAAGCTATGGATAAAAAGCAAAAGGATGTAGTAACAGACAGCGTAAAAGGTAGTAGCAAAGAATATCCATATACATATCATAATTTCAAAGTTGAAGGTATAACGACATTTACTCCAAAAAATAAAAGCCTCAGAAACAAATATAAGAAAATGCTGAAGAGTAAAAAACATAAATTGGAAAAGCTGAAGGTACAACTAGAATACGAATTGAATTACATAGATGATCCAGAAATATTGAAAATTATAAGACTTAAATACATTGACGGTAAAACATGGGTACAAGTTATGTTTGAAATGGGTTATAACTCAGAAGATAAAGCTAGAAAAAAATTAAAAAGATTTTTAAAAAATTCATAGTTTGTCCGTTTTGTCCGGCTATAACGTGATAAAATAGTAGTAGGTAAAAAAGTAGTTGCTCACGAAAGTGGGCTTGCCCAAAACTACAAAAATTTTATATAAACTTTAATCAAGTCTCGAAATACTAGGGGAAATCTCTAGTATTTTTATTATAAGTATTTAAGATGTACGCAATTATGATTAGTAGTAGAAGCTTTATTATGTCCTTTACTGTAGAGGGATTAATTTTGTTATTAATGATACTAGGTATATTAATATATTGACAATTCGTAGAATCCTATTAGGGTATAAATTGTTGCTCATGTAAAACCTTTCTTTGGTATATTTTAATGCAAATGCAATCCTAGTTACGCATAACAAGAGAGCGAAAGCTCATGCAGGTTTTTCGGCTAGACTTTTCCCTTGATAAAAGTGTAGCTTCAATTATGCATTGTAAATTGTATGTAGGATATATAAAAAAGTTTTCCCCAGAAAAAAGGTTTGAAGCAATACAGTAATAGGTATTGCCAAGGAGAACAAAAACTATTACAAATTTCCTTTATATCTTACATAGAGTTTATAAAGAAGGTAATAAAGATGACTGCAGAAACATTAAAACAATGGATACACAAAACAGAACATCAAGGCTTTATAGATTGTGCTGATGACTTTCGAGAGGGAGAATTTGAATACGTACTTGAAATAGCCAAAGAGCTTCAGAAAAGATTAGAGAAAGAAGAGAAGATATGCAATTTAAAATAAATGGAAATATATGGTTTATCAACGAAATAAGCAAAACAGAAATGGAAGAAAAATTTGAAGAAGATGCTTTAGGATACACAAATTATGGAGAACAGGTAATATACTTGTTAAATTATCAAGCAAACATATTAAGAACATTAAGACACGAATTAACTCATGCTTGGTTATGGGAATACGGTCATTATCAGCACGAAAAGGAATTTACGAACGAAGATGTTTGTGAAATAGTTGCATGCATTAGTGATTTTATAAATGAAGTAATAGAAAGATATAAAAGGGAAGAAAAGCTAGATGAATTTTAAGCATTGTCTATATTGTAAAAAAATAAATTAGAGGAGGAATAGAATTATGGGAAGTAAAGAATTTATTGAAAAATGTAAAGAGATAGTTAAAAAATATGAAATAGAACATTTAGATAAAAGTGATAATATACCAGAATTTGAAGTGTTTGATGTTTGGTATTGTAAAACATTGCAAAATCACAAAGCGTTATTGAGTACAACGCTATTTAATGGAATGTACTATGAATGTACTTATAACGGAGATAAAAAAGAATTATATTTTGATGCATATAAGAAGTTCGAAAACAGATGTATTAATTTATAAACAAAAGAGGAGAAAATCAATGATAGGTAGTTATATAGCTTCTCAAATTGATAATGAATATAAGAGAAAACAATATTACTCAAAGAAAGAGAGACAAAATTGTAAAGAAACAGAATGCTCACAATGTTGGTATTTTAAAATATGCGATAAGAGGAGAGATGGAAATGAAACCAACGACAGTAATTAATAATATAAGTAAACTAGCAGACAATTTAAACTATAAAAAGCTATATATTGAAATAAACACAAGAAACGAAACGTATGTATTAGAAAAGAAAAACAAAACAAAGGCAGGGTTTGACACAAATATAAGGGAGATTAAGTAAATTTATATGTCTAACAAAATATTAAAATATTATTATAGAAAATATCTCAAGAAAAAATCAAAAGAAATAAGAAACAAATATAAAGAAAGCAAAAAATGTAGTGGTGGAATAGATATTTTACGCGATAGCGTATTATAGTAAAACTAAATGGCAATTAGCTGAATAGTAATAGTAGACACAATTTGAGCGTGTGTTCACACAAGCCCTCTATCCTATGACACGAGATTAAATTCGATGACTGTCGGCTAAAGGAAACCGAAAAGATGTGGACATATTAGGTGCAAATCCTAATCTATATTTTTTTAAAATAAAAATCAAAGAAACGGAGGTAATCTTGTATGACAGAAGCACAAAAAAGGTTTTGCAACGAATACCTAGTAGACCTTAATGCGACTAGAGCATACAAGGTTGCTTATAAAAGGTGTAAAAAAGATGAAACAGCAAGAGTAAATGGAAGCAGATTACTAACAATTGCTAACATCCAGAATTATATAAATAAAAAAATAGAAGAAAGAGAAAAAAGAACAGAAGTTACACAAGATATGGTGATACAAGAGCTAGCAAAAATAGCTTTCTTAGATATAAGTAAATTGTATGATCAAAATGGAAATTTGAAGAACATACAAGATATAGACAAAGATACAGTAAAAGCAATATCATCCTTAGAAACATTAGAAGAATATGACGGATATGGAGAGAATAGAGAAAAAGTAGGAGATACACAAAAAGTAAAATTATTAGATAAAACAAAAGCATTAGAATTACTAGGAAGACATTTAGGAATATTTAATGACAAAATAAATGCAAATATTGAAGGAAAATTAACAGTTGAAGATTATCTAAAAAAGGTTGAAGGAAATGAGTATTAATACAAAAGCCTATATTGAATCTTATATTAAAATACGAGATAAAAACAATAAAATAATTCCGTTAAAATTAAATGAACCTCAGCTAAAATATTACAATGCAATTAGAAGGATGTATCAGGAAAGAAAACCGATACGAATTATAATACTAAAAGCTAGACAAATGGGGTTCAGCACAGAAACGGAATCAGTAATTTTTAAAAATACAGTAACAAATTATAACTATAATGCAGGTATTGTAGCACACAAAGAAACGAGCACAACAAACCTATTCGAGATGAGCAAAACCATGTTAGCTCATTTGCCAGAAGCAATAAAACCAGAGCAAAAGAAATCAAACGCAAAAGAATTAGTATTCAATAATGACAATGGAACAGGATTAAATAGTAAAATCAAGTGTATGACAGCAGGCGGAAAAGGGATAGGTCGTTCTGATACATTTACAGCATTGCATTTATCAGAGTTAGCTTTCTGGGAAGGCAACAAAAAAGAAATAATGACAGGTTTACTACAATCAGTACCTAATACACCAGAGAGTATGGTCATAATTGAAAGTACAGCTAATGGATATGAATATTTTAAAGAAATGTGGGATAGAGCAGTTGCAGGTGAAAGCGACTTCTATCCTCTTTTTGTTGGGTGGAACGAACTAAAAGAATACAGTATGCCATATACAGGCTTTGAGCTTACACAAGAAGAACGAGAATTACAACAGCAATATAATTTAACTCTAGATCAATTAACATGGCGAAGATGGTGTATAGCTAATAACTGTTCGGGCGATGTAGAGCAATTTAAACAAGAATATCCTATATGCCCAGATGAAGCTTTTTTAAGTACAGGAAAGTGCTATTTTGATAAATTAAAAATAATAAACAGAATAAATGAAGCTCCAGAACCACTAATAACAGGTACATTTGCTTGTTATTATGATGGAGTGAGAATACGAGGACAGAAGTTTACCAAGAAACAAGATGGAAACATCAAGATATATAAATACCCAGAAAAGAGAGTGCCTTATGTTATAGGTGGAGATACAGCAGGTGAAGGCTCAGACTTTTTTACTGCTCATGTTATTAACAATATAACAGGAGAGCAAGTAGCAGTATTAAAACAGCAATATGATGAGATAGAGTATGTAAAACAATTATATTGCTTAGGTATGTTTTATAACCAAGCATTGATAGGACCAGAAACAAACTTTAGTACATATCCTATTCAGAAGTTAGCTGAGCTTAATTATCCTAAGCTATATGTTAGAAAGAAAGAAGATACATACACAAATAAACATGATAAGGCTTTCGGATTTAAAACTACACAAATTACAAGACCATTAATACTTGGCAATTTACAGGAAATTGTAAAAGATGAAATAGATAAAATAAACGACAAAGATACATTACGAGAGATGTTAACATTTATAGTTAATAAGAACGGCAGAGCAGAAGCGGAAGAAGGGTATCATGATGACTTAGTTATGGCTCTGGCTATAACTTATTACATACGACAACAACAAACCATGAAGATGATACAAGAACGAAACTCTATACAACAAGATATACAAAAAGAAATGGACAGAGTTTTTGGAGATAATGTTTTTGAAGATGAGGATTATGGATCAGACATAGTTCCTTTTTAGTTAGGAGGAGAATATGGAGTTTTTATATACATTAATATCAATTACTTGCTTGATATTTGGATTTTATTCAGGTTACACAATTGGAAAAGAGCAAAGTATCACAAAAATTACAGAGGCAGTAAGCCCATCAAAAATAATTGAAAGACACAAGGAAGAGAAAGAAAACAAAGAACTTGAAGAAGAAACAAAAGAAAAGCTAAAAGAACTTGAAGAAGACTTAAATGCAATTGATGAATATAATGCAGATATTTAACACGGAGGTAAACGATGAAAGAGAAACAAGAAATAACAGCAGTATGGCAAGAATACCAAAGGGGTGTAGATTATAACTATCAACAACAACTCTATGAAAAGAGCAAAAGAAATTTTAACTTCTATCATGGAAACCAATGGGAAGGAATTAAATTAAAAGGTGTACAACCTATAACATTAAATATCGTAAAATCTATTGTAAAATATAAAGTCGGAGTAGTAAAAAACAATACATATCAAATATTTTTTCATAGTGAAACATATGAAAATCAAGAGCAAAGAGAAGATTTACAAGAGATATGCGACATGATGAACAGATATGCAAACAGAATATGGGAAAAGAATAATGTACACAAAATAGTTAGAAGCTGTATGAACGATGCATGTATAGATAATGAGGGAATTGCTTATTTTTATTCTGATCCAGATAGTAATAATATCTTTTGTGAGCAAGTTGATAGAACTAATATCTATTACGGTAATGAAAATGATGACGATATTCAAAATCAACCATATATTATTATAGCTTTCAGAAGAACAGTAGAAGAAGTTAAAGAAGAAGCGAGAGCAAATGGAATCAGCGAAAAAGAAATAGAATTAATAGTTGAAGACCAAGATATAGAAGAACAATCAGGAAGAGATTTAAGAACTGACGAAATATCTCCTATGTGTTTGGTGTTGTTAAAATTATACAAAAAGGACGGTAAAGTTTGGGCTAAAAAATGCACAAAGCTAGCAACCGTCAAAGATGATTTTTGCCTTGAAATACCTTTGTATCCAGTTGCTCATGTGCTTTGGGAGAGAGTTAAAGGAAGCGCAAGAGGACAAGGAGAAGTTGAATATATCATACCTAATCAGATTGAAATAAATAAGACAGCAACAAGAAGAGCATTAGCAGTCAAATTAGTTGCTTTCCCTAAACTTGTTGCAAACACTAAATACATAGCTAATCCAAAAGCTTTGAATAAAGTAGGAACAACAATAGAAGTAAACGAATTAAATGCAGATGATGTTAATAAGGTTGTTAACTATTTAAGACCTGCATCAATAGGAACAGATGCTTATAATTTACAAAAAGAACTAGAAGATGAAACACAAAACTTAGCAGGAGCATCAGATACAGCAACAGGGAACGTTGATCCTACTCAGGCTGCAGGAAAAGCAATACTTGCAGTTCAACAAGCTTCACAGCAACCTATTAATGAACAGGTAGAAGCATATAAAGACTTTATTGAAGATATTGCTAGAATTTGGTTTGAGATGCTTAAAGCCAATAGCACAAAAGGAATATTGCTAACAAAAGAAATAAAAGATTATAAAACCAACACAACTACAGAAGAAACAAGAAAGATAACACAAGCAGACCTAAAGAAATATGACCTAGATATAAAAATAGATATTACTCCAAGAAGTGCATTTGATAAATACGCAATGGAATTATCACTTGAAAACTTATTAGGAAGCGGTCAGATAACATTTGAAGAATATGTAAAAGCTCTTCCAGATGATGCAACAATGCCAAAATCAAGATTGAAAGACATTTTGAAGGATAGAGAAGAAAAAGAAGCAATATTTAATGAAATAGAAAAACAAGGAAATGCATTAAATGGAGCAATAGAACAAGTAATGATTCAACAAGAAATGAATAATCAAGAACAAATGGGAGCAATGCCAGAACAACAAGTAACACAACCAACAGAACAAGCGGTTCCAGTTCAACAATAGCTTATTAAGACACTACGCGGGTGTCTTTTTTATATGTCCAAAACTATGAAGACAATAAAAGCTGAAGGAATTTATAGTCGACGGACTTTAAACGGGAGGTAACATATGCCAGAGGATAATCAAAATATGGCTGATGAAGAAGTTCTAGACATAAAAGATACCAGTAACGAAGAAGAAGAAAATTCATCAGAAAAAACTTATACAGAAGAAGAGTTAAAAAGCGAAATTAACAGAGTTGTAGAACAAGAAAAGGCTAGAATGGAGCGAAAATATCGTAAACAATCAAAAAGTAATTCTGAACGTCTTAGCAAATTAGAATCAGTGCTAAGGTCGGGAATGGATTTAACAGATGATGACGACGTTTTAAGCAAGGTTACTAGCTTCTACAAAGACCAAGGAATAGATATTCCTGAAACAGAAGCACTTGATAAAGAAGATGCAGAAATCCTAGGACAATCTGATGCATTAAAATTTATCGACGTTGCTGAAGAAAAAGAAATTGAAGCTAGGGCAAATGAACTAGCAGTCAAACAAAGACAAGGAAGGACTTCCGCTCGTGAAGATGCGGAGTTTTTTAAGTTGGGAGAATATCTAACATCAAAGTTAGAGGAAAAAGAATTAAAAGACAGCGGAATAGACACCAACATCTTAAAAGACAAGGACTTTGCTGACTTTGCCAAAAAGTTTAATAGGAGCACAAAAAAAACGGAAATCTACGAAATGTGGAAAAAAATAAATGGACAAGCACCTAAAAAACCAGATAGCACAGGAAGCACAAGGTCGACTACTCCAGACAATCAAATTAAAGAATACTACACACCTGAAGAAGTTGACAAATTGTCTAATAAAGATTTGGATAACCCAACTATATTCGAAAGAGTAATGAAGTCTATGAAACGCTGGTCATAGAAAGGAAAGATGAAAAATGAGTTATGCAAATTTTAAACCAACAGTATGGTCAAAATTCATACAACATGAATTAAAAAAATTCACAGTATTTAAACAAGATTGTGATTTCAAATTTGAAGGAGAAGCAGGGGAAGGCAAAAGGGTAAAAATCTTAAATGTAGGTAGACCAACAGTTAAGAAATATATACCTGGAAAAGCTATTGACGGACCTGAAAACGTAGGAGAAACTTCTGCGTATTTGGATATAGATCAATATGATTACCTTAATTACGGAATGGATAATATTGATAAAGCTCAAGCTATGGACGGAGTTATGGAAGCTCTACAAACAGAGGCTACAAGAGCACTTGCTGAACAAGAGGATATATTCTGTGCTACACAAATGGCAAAAAATGCAGGATACAAGTCTAAATCTCTTGAAATTGCAGATGAAGCATCAGCTAAAAAAGCAATTGACGACTTGTTTGTAGTTTTATGGAATAAAGGAGTTAGTACAAAAGACGATGTTACTATGTACTTAACACCATGGTTCTATATGTTATTCCAAAACAGACTAGTTGAGCTAAAAACTAGCAATGATAGTCTAATTGCTAAGGGTATTCTAGGTTTATATAATAATGCCAAAGTTAAGATGACAAACAATGCATATAACGACGGTACAGACGATTATATAATTGTTAAAACATCTAAAGCCTTTGCTTATTGTAATGGTATAGATAAGTTAAAACCTTATGAGCCAGAATCTGGATTTGCTGAAGCAATTAAAGGTTTAAATACATATGGTGGAAAAATGGTAAGACCAAAAGAGTGTGCTGTATTAAGATGCCACCCAAAAGCAGAGTAATTTTAAAAAGGAGGAATAAAAGATGACTGATATTACAAATACTGTGTTAGATGAAAGAAATGTAGCTGTTGAGATGGGAGAAGCTGTTGCTATTTCAACAGAAGGAGTAACAGTTGACTATTCAAATAGATCATGTGGAAAAATCCTATTGATAATTGCCAATACAGGCGATGGAGAAAAGAAAGCTACAATTGAAAAAGGAGACTCACTACAAGGAACTGAAGATTTAGAAGTAACTGTAACAAATTTTAAATCAGTTGCACTTGTAGTTGAGTCTGGTAAGTTTGAAAATGTATCTGGAGATAACAAAGGAAAAGTTGTTATTAAAGGTGAAGATGAATCAAGCTTAACTTTGCAAGTTGTTGAATTACCATAAAAAAGGGGCTATATGCCCCCTTATATATTGCGGAAAGCTAAGGCAGTAAACTAGGCTCATAACCTAGAACGTAGTGGGTTCGATTCCCACTTCCGCATCCAAGAAATGAGGTACAAATTATGACATATGGAGAAAGTAAAAAGCAAATATTAGCATTAATTGAAGAGTATTCGCCAACTAACCCTATATTAACTGATGATGAAGATATTGCAACAAGATTGCCACATCTATTTGATTTGGCATATCAAGAAATAGCATTAAATAAGAAAATTGTTGCAACAAAGACTTATCAAGAAAAAGAAGAAAAAGAAGATAAGTTCACTTCTTATTCTTTACCTTCTGACCTTTATCAAATTAAGAACGTATTTGCAATTGATAGTAACAATAAAAAAATCATAGCAGAGTATTATACCGTAGGAAATAAAATATATATAAATGATAAAACAGAAGGGCAGACGGTGTTGGAGTATTATAAATACCCTCAAACAATTAATGAGAATACCAAAGACAATTTTTATCTTGAAATAGATAGGGATGCTCAAATGGTAATTGCATATAAAGTTGCAAATGATATATTAAAAACTGACCCTAGTGCAGATTATACAGCTTTTGCAACCGAATATCAAAGAATTTTACAAAATTTAGATACAAGAAAGAACGTGCCAAGTGTAAATTTGAGAGAATATGAACCTGATGAAGATGAAGGAGAGTTTGATATATAGGAGGGAAACATGGCAACAGGAGTAAAAAGAGTTTATGCAGATTTTGCAGGTGTAGACTTCTTAGAAGAGCCTAGCCTAGTAGCAATAACTAGAAGCCCAGATGCGTTGAACGTGTGGAAGAATTATGAAGATACGCAAGGTGCATGTGTTGAAACTAGACCAGGCATGAGGAAGTTAGCACAAATAGGAACTAATATAAATAATATCTATATATATTCAAGCGACATTGCATTAATTCATAGTGGAACAAAACTGTACGAATGGAGCAATTTTCCCGATGAACCAGACGAAGAACATTTGAAAGCAATATATGAAGATATGAACGACCATACAAAAAGCTGTTTTAATAAAACAAGTGCTTCAAAGAGCGTATTTATCAATGATGGGAAAAATTATTTAGTTTATAATGGAATAGAAGTTAAAAAAGTAACAGAAGATGAACCTTTTATTCCAAGAACTACAATAAGTAGAACAGCAGGCAATATAGGTGGAGGAGAACAGTATCAAGATATAAATGTTCTAACACCGAAAAGAATAAATAGTTTTCTTGCAGATGGAGAAGCAAAAGAGTTTTATTTAGACGGTCAAAGTATAGATGATGAAGTTGTTACAGCAACAGTTAATGACATAGAAAAAACCGAAGGTGCTGATTTCACAGTAGATAGATTAAGCGGAAAAGTAACATTTAACGAAGCACCACCAAAACCCAATTTAAGTGGAGAGGATAACGTATTTATAACATTTTCAAAAACAACAGAAGGTCATGCTGAAAGAATTGCTAAGTGCACTAAAGCATTGATATTTGATAATCGTATGTTTTATACAGGAAACCCTGATTATCCCAATGCAGTATTTCACTCAGAATTAGGAGACCCTAGATACATTTCAGACTTAAATTATTATGAAGACGGTGCAAGTGATAGCTTAATAACAGGTATGACTGTTGGAAACAATATATTGTGGATATTTAAAGACCATGACCAAAACAATGCTAACGTATTCTATCATGAGCCAACACTTGATTTGGAAAGCGGAAAGATATATCCAAGTAAACAGGGTAATGTAAGCATAGGATGTTATGCAGGAAGTATTAACTTTCAAGATGATATAGTTTATTTAAGCAGATATGGACTTGAAGGGGTAACTACTGAAAAGATAGATAGTAGACAGGTAGTTGCACATAGAAGCTCTTTGGTTGATGTAAAAATGACAAATGAAGATGGATATTCAAGAGCATCTATGGTAGTCTGGAAAGGCTATTTGTGTGTTTTAGTTGACGGAAGAATATACTTAGCAGACAGCAGACAGAAATACGCGAAATTAAATAGTTTTGAATATGAGTGGTTTTATTGGGATATTGACAAAGTAAATCCAAGTATCTTAAAAGAATATGATGATCAATTGTACATAGGAGCTGAAGATGGCTCTATTTTTGTTGTTGAAGGAACAAACGATAATGGCGAGGCAATTCTAAGTTATTGGACAACACCTATGGACAACTTCGGTTTTGATAATCAGCTTAAAACTACGAACAAAAGAGGTGGAATAGCAAAAATCAAAACTATTCCAAACGGATTAATTAAGATAGCCAGAAGAACAGACAAGTCAGAAGAATATAAATACACAACACAAAAATCAGCAACAGGATTTGACTTTAACAATATACATTTTGACAACTTTAGTTTTGTTACAGCGAATAAATCGTATTTAATTTACAAAATAAAAGAAAAGAAAATAGTGGAATTATCGCTAAAATTCTATAGCGATGAAAAAGACAAGCCTTTTGGAATATATAGCTCAACAATTGAAGCATTTGCAGGAGGCTATGTTAAGAAATAGGAGGAAAAATATGAGTTTACCAGAGTGCACAGTAAATACGGCAAATATTCAAAATTTACCAGATTCGCCTAATATGTCAGCAAGCGAATTAAAGCAAGAGTTTGACAAAGCAGGAAAGGAAATTAAAAGCTACATAAACGATCTATTGATTCCTGCAATAGAAGATTTAGTAAAAACAGAAAAGAATACTTTATCTAATAGTTTAAAGCAATCTACAGACAAACTAAATCAAGAACTTATTAAAACACAAAATTCAATTGGAGAAAAGATATTAGAGGACAACAAAAAAAGATATCCAGTCGGAAGATTATTTTTCTCTGAGGTTGATGTGAATCCAGCAACTATTTTAGGATTTGGCTCATGGACAAAAATTCAAGATAGATTTATTTTAGCATCAGGAAGTACATATAAAGCAAAGGCTACTGGAGGAGAGGCAACACATAAATTGACAATAGATGAAATGCCTTCACACGACCATACGACTATAAATATTGCTGGTGTACCAGATGGACCTAGCGATGGAACTTATGGATACAAGTCTACTGGAGCACCGAATCAACATACCACAAAAACTGGTGGAGGAAAAGCACATAACAATATGCCACCATATTATGTTGTTCATGTATATAGAAGAACAGCTTAAAATAAATAGAAAGGAGAACAGGTATGGCTACAGGATACGAAGATTTAGACAGTTTAGTTAATCAACAAAACTCTTTACTTGCTCAACAAGAGCAAAAGCAAAATGACATCATACAGCAACAAACTCAAATGCAAGTTGATGAGTTAAATAGGGAAAAAGAAAAGCTTCAAAAAGAAACTGATAAAACTACTAGAGGATTATACGCTGATTGGCAAAAACAAACCAATCAATATGGTGTAAACGCAGAACAATTAGCTCAGCAAGGACTAGGCAATTCGGGTTACGCAGAAACGACAAAACTGGGATATTACAATACATATCAGAAAAGCGTAACAGAAGCTTTAAATAACTCAAAAGATTTGTATGCTGATTACAACTTTAAGATTCAACAAGCAAGACAAAACGGAAGTATACAACAAGCACAATCAGCACTAGAACTATACTCTCAAAGAATGCAGTTGCTAACTCAAAATTATGAGTTAAGACAAAATAGAGAGCAGTATTTATATCAACAAGAACGTGATAAAGTATCAGACCAACAATGGCAAAAGAGTTTTGATGAACAAGTAAGACAAAACGAAATTGAAAATCAATGGAAACAGAAATCATTTGATTATCAGAAACAAAGAGATGCAGTTGCAGATAGTCAATGGCAACAGCAATTTAACCTTCAAAAAAAAACGGCTAGTGCCAGTTCTTCGAGAAAATCAAGCTCTAAAAAGTCAAGCTCTTCAAAAGGAGGCTCAGGTTCTATGAAGATAAGCGGAAATAGTGGGGGAAGCGGAAATTTAACTAAATTAAGCGATAATGTACTTGCACTAAAATTGCCAAATGGAAGTTATGCTACATTAAATTTAACGCAAGATGCAACAAGAGACCAAGTTTTAGCTTGGGGAAAGAAAAACGGAGTAGACTTATCTAATGAAATTTAAAGAAGGAGAAGATAGATGGCAGTTGACCTTAGCAAAATAAAAAAGCACGAATTATATAAAGAAGGATATAATGATGTATGGAATGCAAAACCTCAAAGTACGTGGGAACAAGTTCAAGAAATAGCCAATAACAATATACAAAAGTCTAATAGAAGCATATGGGACGATATTGGAAATGCATTTCAAACAATGTGGAGAGGTTTGACTTCTGGAACTAAGAATGTACCTTATTATTTTGCAAATGTACAAGAAAATAATCAACAATTCGTGAAAGATACAGAGCAACAGTTTTTAACAAATCCTAAAACTTCAGTAGATGAAAAGGCAAAATTGAATAATATAGGGATAAATCAAATAGCAGTTGCAAACTCAGATGGAGAGGCAAAAGAAAAGTTTAAGAAAAATTTAGAAACAGCAAAAAATGAAAAGCCAGAAACAAACCTAATAAAAAAATCTATAGCAGATAGTATTCAAGAGGATCAAGAAGTAATAAATCAAAAACAAGAAGAGATAGAAAATCCTGTTGTAAAAAAGGTTGCAGAAGTAGCACCATCAATAGGACAAATGATACCTGGTATGACATTAAGTGCAATAAACCCTGGAGCAGGAGCATTGTATTTTATGTCTAGTTCTGGCGGTGGATATATAAAAGATGCTCTTGATAGAGGCATGAACGATAAAGAAGCAAGACTATATGGTACACTAATGGGAGTTATGGAAGGTGCCACTGAAATGATAGGAGTAGAAAATCTATCAAAAGCAGGAAGAGCCGTAAAAACTTTAGTGAAAGGAACAGGTAAAGAAATTGCAAAAGAAGGAGTTAAGGAATTAGGAAAAACCACTATAAAGACAGCATTGAAAGATTATGGGATAGGTATTGCAGATAACGTAATACAAGAGTCATTAATGGAGCCAGTTCAAGAAACAATTGCAGGGCTAGTTGGAGGAAAAGACAAAGCAAATTGGAATAATATGGGACAGAGGATGTTACAATCTGGAATAAATGGCGGATTGTGTAGCGCTATAATGGGTGGTGCAAATATGGGAATTAATTCTTGTGTTGCAGTAGTGGATAAAATTAATAATGGACAAACTCCAACTCAACAAGAAATGCAGACAGCTACAAAAGATGTAAACAAAAAAGTAAACGTAGAAAACTTAATAATTGAAAGTACACAACAACAAATCAACAAATATAAACAAAATGCAACACAAAATGCAGAAGGAAATCAAATTGTTACGAATTTACAAAATAATTTGCCACAAAATACATCAAATACACCCGCTGAGCAACAAGTTCAACAAACAGCTCGACAAATAGAAAAAGTCGCTCAAAATGGAAATATGGGGCAAATAAATGCAAATGTTCAAAATCAGCAACAAATTGATAGAACTGAAGCGGTAAATAGTTTAAAACAACGTGCGGAAAAAGAGTTAACAGGTTCTGAAAAAACAGAAATATTAGATTTTTTAAATAATACGCCTAATATTGATGAAAGCTCAATAAAATCCATAACAGGATTGATAAATATGGCTAGAAACGATATATTAAATACAGATGAAACATATAAAACAGGAAGACAACAAAAGTATGTTAAATACATGAATAAAACAAACGAATATGATTCAAGTGTTTTACAGCAAGCTAAAGAAATTGTACCTGCAAACAATCAAGGCAGAAGAACAAAAGAACAATGGCTACAAATAGCAGAACAGATAGGAAATAATATAGCTGATAAATCAGCAACAGAAATAGAGGAAATTGCATACAGAACATGGCAAGAAGAAAGACCTGCTTCAAAAGAAAGTTTGAATAGACAGGGCAAGAAATATGTGCAATTTACTTCTGACGATTGGATAAATACAATTTATAATACTGTTAAAAAGATAGATAGTCAAAACGCTCAAACGATAAGCCAATCACAACAAGTAAATCAAGAGCAAAACAATCAGCAATTACAAGAAACTGATTTCACTCAACCTACACAACCAAATATTCAAAATTATCAATATATTAAAAGCGATAATATAAAAATAGATAATCTAAGGCAAGATGCAAGTAAGTGTCTTGACAATTCAGAACAAACTCATAATTTTGTAAATTTGCTAGAAAAATTCATACAAGACAAAGATGTAGAGATACGACTTGATGATACACTTGTTGATAATAACGGAAAAGTAGCAAATGGAAAATATCAAAATGGAGTAATAAGAATAAATCCAAATTCAACAAGAGCAGGTGAATTTATAGCTATACATGAATTAACGCATGCTATTGGAACAAAAGACATGATGAACATAGTAGAAAACTACAGAAAGTCTAATACAGAATTTGACAATTCTGTTAAAGAACTACTTAAAAATTATAATCAAACAGAAATAACAGAGGAAGCTCTAGCAGACGTGTCAGCACAGTTATTTGGAACTCAAGAGTTCATAAATAACTTATCACAAGAAAATCCTAGCTTATTCAAAAAAATATACAATGAAATTAAATATTTATGGCATCAATTTAGAGGCTATAAAAATCAAAATCAATTCATAGGAGATTTGCAATATAAATGGGAGCAAGCATATAGAAGCAACAAAAAACTAAATAAAACAACAAACTATAGCATAAATCCAGATTTTATTAATGAATATGATAATTGGGATAAAGTTGAAAGGACGGGTAGTTTCTTATTAGGCAGAGCTTCAAAGGCATTACAAAGTATAGGATTAGAAGAAAATGATATAGTAATGGATAAATCTAAGATTTTACAAATAAGAAATAAACACCCAGAAATGGCAGATGATATTATAAAATCAATACCAACGATACTAGAAGAACCGACATTAGTATTAAAATCAAAAGCAAAAATAAAAAATCAGAATAACAGAAGGGTTATTTTTGGAGAAATAAAAGATACAGCAGGAAAACCTGTATTGGTAGCATTAGAAATAAACCCTGCTGAAAATAAAAACAATGTAGATAAAATATATAAAGTTGCTAGTGCTTATGGAAAAGAGAATCTAAAAGTTATACAGGAGTGGCTCAACGATGAAAGCAATATTTTATATATAGATAAAAATAAAAATAGAACTATAAGTTGGTTAAAAGAGCTCGGGCTCCAATTGCCTGTGTCTTTTAACACAAATAGTTCTAATAATATTATATCACAAAATGAAGAAAATATCAACAAAAATGAAACTTCTAATCAGGGTTCTTTTTCTTTACCTAAAAATATAGAAAATCTTGTGTTTAATGAAGAGTTTTATGATCA